>NZ_JBFXHE010000028.1:0-21998 GCF_050177295.1 Desulfobacter sp. | reverse complement strand
TGGAAGGCTTCTGGTCTCTGCTACGAGGTTGGTTGCGTCCACATCGAGGAATTTCACAGGAGAAGCTCCCTTTTTATCTTGGTTTTTTTGAGTTCGTTCATAACGCTGGCAAGCGAGGAAAGGCCTTACTCCATTCGCTTGTCGAGCTTTTGGTCAAATAAGACCTTGAAACGCAACATGAGCCTTACACCCAGATTACATTGTCATGTCAGCTGTGGACTACTCAAAAATCCGGATAAGCCTCACCCCATCCAGCCGGAGCCTCGCATTCAGGATCAGGGTTCTAAAATGCGCCTGCTTTTTGATCACGGTCTCAACTTCTTTAACCGAAATTCCGGGGTTAATTTTTGAAAGGGTGACCAGGCGATCCCTCTCCCGGATCAGCACGTTCTCCATTTCAGCTGCGCCGTCAAGACGATGCGTCTGTGCTATTTTTCGAGCCAGGTTCTGACTTTTATCCAGCATGTCCGGAAGTATGTCCCGAACCAGATGCTGTAAATCCAGAAACCAGTCTGGATCATCTGAAATAAGAGAAGATTCCCAGTTGGAAGGCAGATCCCCGGAAGTCAGCGGCCTTCCATGATGGTCAACCATAACGCGGATGGGGAGCGATGGAAGGAACCTGTGGGCCAAAGATCCGTCCCCATCACGAAGGTCCAAAAGGAAAAGCGTTTCCAGAACCAGGCCCTGCCGGCCTGTCCCGGAAAGTCTGGCCACGGATGACTGCCCCTCTCCCTGGGTAATAAAATACTCCATGACCTGGCGGACAAAGGGATGATCCCAGGTTAAAAAATCAAGATCGTCACGGGCAATGGCTGTGGCCCTGTCAAAGGTGACAAATTTTCCACCACCGCTCAGTGCAGGAAAATTTTCATCGGTCATGCGATCCTCTGTAAAAGAGACCACCAAGTTGCCGGAAACCTCGGTGATCTGATCGGTTTCAATTCCGTAAACATCCAGCAAATCCGCCATTAAATTCTGAAGGTCTTTGGATTTTTCCGTCTGTTGAATCATCTGAATCAGGGCATTGGCAGGTTCCGGTTTAAACGAATTCAGCTCAAGAAGAATATGACGGCCCTGGTCCAGGCTCCGGGTAATTTTCTTTACAAAGGCTGCGGTATCACGGATTAAACGCGTCATGTTCTGTCGAATTTCAGAATCGGCCGCTCCAGACAGATCTCCATCTGCCTGTTTCATCAATTGAACCACACGGGATTTAAATCGGGTGAATACGGCGTGCAGACCGTTGACGTTCTCTTTAAAAAGACCGATTCCCCGATCATACCACAGCGCCAAAATCTCATGGGAGGTATTGCGGATATACGGCACATGGATGACAATCTTCTCTGTTTGACCAATGCGGTCCACCCGGCCAATGCGCTGCTCTAAAAGTTCGGGATTCACGGGAAGATCATAAAGAAAAAGATGATGGACAAACTGAAAATTTCTACCTTCGCTGCCGATTTCAGAACAGACCAGCAGGCTTGCCCCTTCGGGATCGGCAAACCAGGCGGCCTGACGGTCCCTGGCAAGCAGATCCATGCTTTCGTCGAACCGGGCCGCATCCACACGGACATGCGCTTCAAGTCCCCGGACCACCGCCTTTGCTGTATGCCTTGAACGGCAAATCACCAAAATTTTTTCAGGCTTTAACGTACGGTATAGTTGAGCAAGATAGGCGACCTTGGGATCACAGCTGAGATCGTATTCTAAAGAACACTTTCCCTCAAGAGGAATCAGGCGCACCTGTCTTTCAGGAAAGCCTTTGATGGTACGGCGTCTGTTTCTGAAAATTACCCTGCCGGGTCCAAAGGCGTCCAGCAGCGAATCTGCTGACTGCCCTTGGTCCAATTTTTCTCTGACTTTTTGTGCCACTGCCTTATACCCGTCCAATTCCTGCACAAAAGCTGAGAAGTCATGATAACGGCACGGATCTAAAAGCTTTAACTGAGCGAAATGGGTTTCAAGTCCCATCTGCTCCGGAGTTGCCGTGAGAAGCATCAGCCCCTGGGTTTCAGCGTCCAAACCCGTCATAAATTGATAAAGGGATGAATCATCTGCCATATGGTGGGCCTCATCCATGACCACCATATCCCACCCAGCCCCAATCAACGCCTTTTTTACATGGTCCGAGGTGCTGATAAAGGAAACAGAACAGATCGCCTGCTGATCCAAAAGAAAAGGATTTAAGTCCGGTTCAGCCGTAGCAGCCCCTGTTAAATAGTCTTCATCAAAAATTTGAAAGATTAAGCTGAATTTCCGATACAATTCAATAAACCACTGATTTACCAGGGCATCAGGAACAATAATCAGCACCCTTGAAATCTGAGACGTAACCAGAAGGCGGTGGAGAATCAGACCGGCCTCAATAGTCTTACCAAGCCCTGTTTCATCACAAAGCAGTACCCGTGGAAAATACCGACCAGACACCTCTTCGGCAATATAGAACTGATGGGGAATCAAATTCACCTGACCGCCTAAAAATCCCCTGGCCGGTGATTTCTGATACGCGCCTTGAGCTGATCTGATACGATATCTTAGATCAAACTTCCCAGATGTTCCGGAAAATCCGGAGAGGAGCTTGGAAAATGGCATTTCCACGGCTAAAACCGATGACAGTTCATACTCGAAAAGCCGTTTTTCCCCTTGAAAATACACCAGAATTCCGGCGGTTTCCTTCACTTTTTCCACGGTCATCTGTGTCCCGTTTTCTCCGCTGATCCGGTCTCCCGGCTGAAACCGCATTCTTCTAATGGGCGCTGCCGCCCGGCTGTATTTTCTGGAGCAGTCCGCACCGGGGAAAAACAGCGTCAAGGTTCTTGGGTCAAAAGAAAAAAGAATCCCCAACCCTAATTCAGGTTCAGTTTCGGAAATCCATCGCTGCCCTTTACAAATATTGCCTGTCATAGACACTTTGCTCATGCCACGTTCAAACCACTACTGGAAAGGGTTACAATTTACCTTTTAGCATATCGCCAAGACCGGCAAAAGGATTGGTGGTGCCGCCGGAGTCTGCGGTGCTCCCGGCCACTTCATCGGAATAGGCATCGGCGACCTGGTCCCGGGAATGTTCGTTGTCGTGGCAATAGAGACAAAGTAATTCCCAGTTGCTCCCATCAGGCGGGTTATTGTCATGGTTATGATCTTTATGGTGAACAGTGAGTTCCTTGACTCGTTTGCCTTCAAACTCACGGCCACAATGGGCACAGATCCAGGGGAACATCTTAAGAGCACGCTCCCGGTAGCCGGTCTGGCGGGACTGTTGCTCTTCCAACACTTTCTGAACAAGGTTCTTTTTTTTACTTAACATATAATCCACTCCTATCCTAGTTTTTTCAAGTCCATAACTAACTGTGTAATAGTCCGAGGGCGCTCCGGAATTTCTCCAAAGTGTTGCGTCAACATGAAATTTTTGAAGCCCAACCCGGCCCTTTTTTAATATTCCCTTAAGTTAAATTCTCATCCTTAGTTGGCGTTCCCAAAACCTATGCTCCTGATTTCAATATGTCAGTTTTTTTTACAGATTGAAAAACCCATCGACGAACTCAAGCTTAAAATACCGCCGGGGGCGCTGGTACTCAAACAAATATTGTCTTTAATTTCAACATATTAAACTTTTTTTTACACCTGTTTTTTATCCGGCACCATAGTTGCTCTATGTAGTGCCAAACAAGCGAACCTTCTTTTCAACAAGAAACAAAGGGGCAAATCTTGAGCAGATTAAAACAAAACAGACAGCAGCTGAAAAGAACAATTTTTCTTAATATGACTTTTTTCCCCATGATCCCTTTTATTATTGCTTTGGGGATCAGCTTCTACTTCTTTTCTTCAACCCTTGAAAAATCCACAAAAGCCAGCCTGGAGAGAATTCTGACAGACCACCGCAAGATGATTGAATCATTCCTGCTTGAAAGAAAATCCGATCTTGAACTGATTACCCGGGCATATACATTTGAAGATATCATGGCCGAGGGCACCATCGGCACCATCTGCCATAGTCTGCAGGAACGGTCTCGGGCCTTTGTTGACCTGGGGCTGTTTGACGAAACAGGTAATCACTTAAAATATTCCGGATCCTTTGCCCTGGCAGGAAAAAAATATACCCAGGAACCCTGGTTCCGGAACACCATGCTCCAGGGATTTTACATCAGTGATATTTTTCTAGGGTACCGCAAGATCCCCCATTTTGTTGTGGCTGTACGCAGGACTGAAAACAACCAAACCTGGGTGCTGCGTGCCACCATTGATACCGTGTTCTTTGACTCAATGGTATCCGGGGTGCGCATGGGAAAAACAGGAGAAGCCTACATTTTGAACCACGAGGGGGTAGCCCAAACCGCCAGACGGTCCGGGGATATCGCCCTTCTTGATAAAGATCCGGCATTTGGGTGGATGCAGAATCAGTTTTCCGCTAATCAGCAGACCTTCCAGTTGTCACCCAAAGGCCAGCCTTTTTTATATGCGGTATCCAAACTGGCCAATAAAGCCTGGTACCTGGTGGTACGCCAGGAAAAACACGATGCTTACAAAGCGCTTTACTCTGCTGTCCAGATCTGTGTGATCATCGCCATTTTAGGACTGACAGCCCTGGTGGTTTTGGCCTATCTCACCTCCGAGGCCATTGGCCGGCGCATGGACCGTCTGGACGAGGAAAAAGAACAGCTGGGCAGCCAGCTGATCCGGGCTGTGCAACTGGCGGAAATCGGGGAAATGGCAGCCGGATTTGCCCACGAAATAAACAATCCCCTGCAGATCATCAAAAGTGAATATGCCCTGATCAAAATTCTCATGGAAGAGCTGTACCCGGGCAAAGACACCCCCCCCGATCCCCAGACCTTCAATGATATCAGGGAAAGCGTGGACCAGATCCATAAACAGGTGGAACGCTGCCACGAGATCACCTCGGCTATCTTAAAATTCGGCAGGAAAAAAGAGGTCAAGCACACCACCCTGGATCCGGGCACGGTTATTCCCGAAATTCTCAAGCTTGTTGAAAACTCCGCCCGTACCAGCGGTGTGGAGATCCTCACCCGGATTGAAGAAAATACCCCAAGCTTCATGGGCGATCCCGGCCGTTTCCAGCAGGTCGTGCTGAACCTGGTTAACAATGCCATGCATGCGGTTACCAGTCAGCACGGCGCCCAAGGCGGCAGAATTGAGATAAGTGCGGCCCAAACCCGGGACAATGAAGGCCGGACCATGGTTGACATTCAGGTTAAAGACAATGGCTGCGGAATAGAGCCTGAGCATATGGATAAAATTTTTTCACCCTTTTTCACAACAAAAGCTGTTGGCAAGGGAACAGGTTTAGGGCTTTCGGTATGTTTCGGCATCATCGAAAGCTTTGGCGGCACCATGTCCGTAGACAGCCGTCCCGGCGAAGGAACCGTGTTTTCCATTCAGCTTGTTGCGGCACATGAAAATCAATCGTCTTAAAGGAGGACAACCGATGGAAAAAATGAAACTGTTACTGGTAGATGACGAAACCCGCTATCTTGAAACCACCAGCAAACTCATTGAAAGAAAGGGCTACGAGGTGTGGACAGCGCCAAGCGGGGAAAAAGCGCTTGAAATCCTGACTGCCCACAACATCCATGTGGTGGTTCTGGATGTGAAGATGCCCGGAATGGACGGCAATGAGACCCTTAAACATATCAAGGAAATGTCCCCGTTAACGGAAGTGATCATGCTCACCGGTCACGCCACGGTGGATTCAGCCATAGACGGTCTGAAATCAGGCGCCTGGGATTATCTGATGAAACCTGCAGATGTTGAACAGATCATTGAAAAAGCAGAGCTGGCGTTCCAGAAACGCATGAACCAGGAAGAAAAAATCCGCTCTGCCCAGGCCAAACAATATCTGAAATCCCCCCGTGAAATTCTTAAAGAGGGGTTCGAATAATACGAAAACAAGGAGTTTATTAAATGAAACCAGAAAAGAAGAAAGTCACCGGGTATGACAAATATATAGACTGGAAGTTTTTTTCTATTCCTGTTGCCCTCTTGCTGATACTTTTACTCATTCCCACGCCAAGCGGAATGAAGGACGTCGGCATGGAGTACCAGATCGGCACTCCAAAGGTTATCAATTTCATCAGCCAGGAGCTTTTCCAGAAGGACAGCTCAGATGTTGAGCAGTGGCAGGTTCTCACCACCCAGATCATGGAACAGAATATGCGCATCGGCGCCTTGACCAAAAACCGGTTCCTCAAACGGGATGCCAAATGGTGCAAAAAGTATAAAATCCCCACTGACAAAGCCAACTTTAAACGGGCCACGGAATACATAAAAGAACAGGTGCCGGAGGAAACCTATCTGGCTACCATGAAAGCTGCCATGGAACTTCGTAAAGATGGTTTAAAATACGAAAACCTGAACGATTCCGATAAAAAGGCTGCGGACAAAGGCGCCTGGCATATCAAAGTATCTGTGGCCATGGGCGCGTTCGTTGTTCTTTGCTTCCTGACTGAGTGCATCCCCCTGCCGGCAGTGGCTTTCTGTATCGGTCTGATCGTGGTCACGACCGGTGTGACTTCATACTCGGAAGTGGCCATGCTTTACTGGTCCGATGCCTGCTGGTTTATCATGGGGTCGCTGATGTTTGCGGCCGCCTTTGTAAAAACCGGCGTTGACAAGCGCGTTTGCCTGATGATGTTCAAAAAATTGGCCGTGCCCAACACCAAGTGGATTACCCTGATTTTCTTTCTTATCATTACACCGCTGGCTGCTTTTATCTCCGACCACGCCCTGGCAGCCATGTTCCTGCCCATCGGTATGCTGCTCTATCAGAACAGCCTGACCGATGAGGTTCCCGAAGACATGGAGCTTGCAAAACTTTTGATGATCTCCATTGCCATGGCCTGTAACATCGGCGGTCCTGGTGCGCCTTCCGGCGGTGCCAGAAACGTCATCATGATGACTTATCTGGCCGACATGTTCGGGGTGGATATCGGATATTTCCAATGGGTCACCTACTGCTTCCCCTTCCTTATTATCATGATCCCCGTAACCTGGTTCATTGTCAATATCAGGTTCCGGCCTAAAATAGTAGATCTTGCGCCTGCCATGAATCATCTGCAAAGAGAGATCGGAAAAATGGGCAGCTGGAACAGCAAACAAATCTGGGCCCTGATCATCTTCCTTGTCATGGTCTTTGGCTGGTTTACTGAAAAGGCATTCTTCCAGCTAGGCATCTACCCCGTGCGTATGGGCATCGGCACCATTGCCGTGGCCGGCGCGATGGCCTATATCATCGCCGGCGTGGTCAACTGGCGCGACTACCAGGAAAAGGTGGACTGGGGCGTCGTGTGGCTGTATGCCGGTGCCATGATCTTTGGCCGGGTTCTGGACAAAACAGGCGCTGCCTACTGGCTGGCCAGAACGGTTATTGAATTCCTGTCTCCCTTTGGCATGGATTCCGGCCTGCCGCTGATGGCTGTTTCCAACGGTTTAACCGCTATCCTGACCAACCTCATGGCCGACGGTCCTGCGGCTGCATCCGTAGGCCCCATCACCCTGAACATGGCCGGCATGGTTCATCCGGGCACCACCTATCTGCCCTTCATGGCCATGGCCACCGCCATCGCATCGTCCTTTGCCTATTGTCTAATCATTGGTACACCACCCAACGCCATTGTATACGCATCCGGTTACCTTGAGCCTAAAGATTATCTGCGGGCAGGCATTCCTTTGTTCTTCCTTGCCAATGTCGTACTGCTGCTTCTCACCGGCGTATACTGGACGTTAAGAGGATTCGGCACCATGCCCGGATTCTGATAGAAGATTTAAAAGGAGGACAAAATGACACAGACTTCATCAAAAACTGAACCGAAAACAAACAAAAGCAGAATCTATTTTTCAAAAAAGAGTGAGCAGCGTTTTTTCTTCTACATGACGCTTATCATACTTGCCGCAGGAGTTATAAGCAAACTGTTTTAAACAAAGGTTTATGGAGGATAGTCCAGTGAAAAGCCTTTCAGGATACGCCTTTTCGCCTAAGGAGGATGAAATGAATAGATCAGGGACACTTTCGGCATTGAAATTCTACAGCCAGGGTGTAATCCGGCTGCTCATCGAACCGGTCCTGTTTTTTGCAGAGCTGCCTGCGGTCCACACCCTGGGCAGAGCCCTAGGGTTTACAGCCCTGTGTGCCGGATTCTATGCCGGTGCAGGACTTCTTACAGGCCCTGGTCCCCAATCCCCTGCGGTCATGGCATTGATCTATTTTATCAATGCGGCAGGCATGGTGTTTATCAGCGCGGTTACGGGCTTTTGCACCATGGTGATGACCGACGGCAAAAAGCAGGGCTTTTCCCTGGTGTTCGGGCTTTATGCCTATGCGTCGGGAATTACCATGCTCATCTCATGGCTGCCTTTCATGCTCTGGTTTACGGAGCCGTGGAAATACTGGCTGGTCTATACGGGATTCCGGCAAAGCTGCGGCCTGTCCAAAGTCCGGGCTATTCTCGTTCTTTTGATTTCTGTGCCTGTCCAGTGGTGCCTGATTTATTCGGCCGTAACAGCGGTCACCGGCCGGGTGTAAAAAATATTTTAAATAGGAGCAATATAAAATGAAACAACCCATAAAGGTCTTAATGGTTGATGATGAAAAACGATTCAGGGAAACAACGCGCAAAATTCTGGAGCGCAACGGGTTCCAGACCATTCTTGCGGAAAACGGGGCCGAGGCCATAAAATGCCTGGATCAGTCGCCGGATGTTGCCATTCTGGACATCCGCATGCCCGGCATGGATGGGCACGAAGTCCTTGAAAAAATGATTAAATTACAACCTGATCTGCCCGTGATCATGCTCACGGGCCATGGAGATAAGGATTCGGCAGAACAGGCCCTGGTATTAGGCGCCTTTGACTACCTGGCAAAGCCTTGTGACATTGACCTTTTGTCCGATAAAATCCGGGAAGCATGCCGGAGTAGACAACAGACGGGAAAAACCGAAGAAGACCTGGTGGGTTCGGCCATGATCCCCTTAAGTGCGTATACCACTATTGACGAGGATGCCACCATTGCCGAATCTGTCCAGGAACTTAAAGCCTCCTTTGTAACGCTTCCGACCTCGGACCTGATCATGGAAACCGGCCACAGGTCCATACTGGTCATGGACAAGAAAATGCAGATCAAAGGCATTCTCACGATCTGCGACCTTTTGGAGCGGATTCTGCCCGGCTACCTGACCTCAACCAAACCGGCCATGGCAGACGCCATCCAATACTCCCCCATGTTCTGGCGGGGGATGTTCACAAGCGCAGTGGAACAGATCCGCACATTGACCATCAGTGAGGTGATGTCTCCGGTACCCGTGTCCATTGATGCGGAATCCACCCTGATGGAAGCGGCCTGGATCATGGTGGACCAAAACCAGCGCCGTCTGATCGTCACTGAAAACGGCAAGCCCGCAGGAGTGATCAGGGAACAGGACCTGTTTTTTGAAATGGGAAAACACCTGATTCCCCCAAGATTAAAGTAAGGAGCACCCGATGACTGACATCAAAACTCTTATGGCCTGCATCGACCTGTCCGACTATTCTCCCATGACTCTGGGCTATGCCTTCGATCTGGCACAGCAAGGAGATATCAAGGTCTTCATTTGTTCCGTTATTCCCCTGAGGGAGGCCACCCCGGTGTTCATGACAGGGACAATATACCACTGCAGGGAAGATACAAAGGAATATCTGGACGAACTCAAAGAGAAACGGGAAACCCAGATTAATGAACTGATCATGGAACGATTCCCGCAGTTTATCAACAAAACGGAGATCCACATCTCAATGGGACATCCGGCAGATGAAATTCTTAACATGGTTGAACGCATCGGCCCGGACCTTGTTGTCATGGCAAATAAGGGCCGGTCCAACCTGTCCAGTTTCATGTTGGGCAGTTCTGCGGAATATGTGTTCCGTTACTGCACAGCCCCGTTGCTCAGTGTCAGGGACAAACATATTTTCAAACGCATGTACTCAGGGAAGGCCACACCCGAAGCCAGAAAAATCCGCATCATTATGGCGGCGGTTGATTTTTCTCCCTGGTCCCCGGCTATCCTGGACAAGGCCGGGTGGCTGGCAAAAATCAGTGGGGCAAAACTGCATGTAGTCAACTGCATCAGCACCAAGGAAATCTCTTGGGTAAAGTCCCACTACATTCCTGAAAACACATTTGACTTAGAACTGTTTTTGTTAAAGGAAAAACAGCGGCGGCATGACCTTCTGGCCGACCAGATAAAGACGGCCGGACTTAGCAGCACTGACGGAATAGAGATTTCCATTGATTCGGGTGTACCTTACGAACAGATTCTTTCGGTGTCACAGGATCTTGGCGCCGACATTCTGGTCCTGGGCCCCAAAGGGCGCAGCCGTTCGGCCAGATTCAGCCTGGGCAGCACCATAGAAAAAATATTTCGTCACAGCCCGGTGCCTGTGCTTCGTTTAGGCCCGGATATCATCCATTAACAAAAAGGAACCCCCCGGGCCCGGCAGAATCAACCGGCCCGGGATTTTCCAAAGGAGAGCCCCCATGTCAGACGAGAAAAAAATATTGGTTACCCTTGACGGCTCAAAACGTGCGGAAAGGACCGTTAACTATCTGTGCAGCTTCAAACCATTTAGAAACAGGCAGGTAACCTTATTCAACATAACAACGCCTGTGCCTGAAGCCTATTATGATCTGACCCGGGATTCCTTCAGTAAGATTGCCGTATCCCAGGTAAAGGCCTGGGAAATGGGCCAGAAAAAGATAATGACCCAATTCCTGGAAGACGCACGCCAGGAAATGATAGCCGCCGGTTATGCGCCCGGAAATATCGGGGTCAAGCTTTCCAGCCGGGAAAAAGGGGTTGCCAGGGGCATTCTCAACGAAATCAGGAACAATGAATACCACTGTCTTGTCATCCGCAGAAAGGGAAGTGCAAACTCCATTCTCGGCGTAACCATGGGTGGCGTAGCTGCCAAGCTGGTGGAAAAAGCAGACTCCATTCCTTTAATTATTGCCGGAACCCGTGAGATCCGCCACTACCTGTGCATCGCGGTTGACGGTTCCCCAGGATCCATGCACGCGGTCCGGTTCACTGCAGATATGATGGGAAAAACTGACTGCCATATTCTTCTTTGCGCGATCATGCGCACCACAGTTACAAATTCAGTGCCTGAAGGCCAGGACCCCTTTGCAGACATGTCTCTTCAAGCCAAACGAATACTTGATGATGGCCTGGCCACGGCAAAAGAGATTCTGACCCGGGCGGGAATCCCGGAAGACCGGATCGAAACCCGTCTTGTCCAGGGTGCTGAGAGCCGGGCAGGCGCGCTTCTGGACACGGCCCGGGCCGCAGAATGCGACACCATTGTCATGAGCCGCAGGGGCGTGTCAGATGTTGAAAATTTCAATCTGGGACGAATCCCCAGAAAAATTATTTACGCGTCCAGAAAATTTACAATTTGGCTGATTCCATGACCTAGGCCCAATGATTTAACGACAGGTTAATAAAGGAAGGACAAATGGGGACGCAAAATTTATCCAGAATATTCAATCCCGGCTCCATTGCTGTAATCGGGACCGACGACGAACAGTGCCAGATGGGTCATACCCTGATAAGCAACATCATTGAGGGCGGGTTTAAGGGCGCTGTTTATCCTGTCAACATAGATCATTCCAGACTATATCATTCCAAAATGATGAATCTGCCTGCCGCAAAAAATGTCAGTGACATTCAGGGCATTGTAGACCTGGCCCTAGTGGCAGCGCCCATCGACCAGGTCCCCCAGATCATTGAAGCGTGCGCAGACAAAGGCCTAGCAGGTGCCGTGGTCATCAGTGGCGGGGGCAGGGAGACAGGGGACCAGGGTTCCCGGATTGAACTGCAGATCAAGGCTGCTGCCGGGCAAAGCGGTATGCGCATCATCGGCCCCAACTGCATGGGCATTGCCCATCCCCCGTTTAACCTGAATGCATCCCATATGCCGGGCACCCCGGCCAAGGGACGAATTGCCTTTCTGTCCCAGTCCGGATCCGTGTGCGCCTCGGTCGTGGATCTGGCTGAAAGGGAAAATCTGGGGTTCAGCCATATCGTCAATTTAGGATCCATGCTGGACGTTAATTTTGCCGATATGATTGATTATTTAGGCGAACAAAGGGATGTGGACAGTATTATCATGTATATGGAAAACATAGCCCGGATCCGAAACTTTATGAGCGCAGCCCGGGCAGTCTCCCGGATAAAGCCAATCATCTGTCTGAAATCCGGGCGGTCGGCAGCCGGGGCCTGGGCATCCTCATTTCATACCGGCGCACTTGCCGGAGAAGATGCAGTCTATGACATTGCCTTTGAACGGGCAGGCATCCTGAGGGTGGACACGCTTGAACAATTGTTTGACTTTACCCGGATTCTGGCAAAACATCATCGGCCCACGGGCAGACGATTGGCCATTGTCACCAATGCCGGCGGTCCGGGCGTAATGGCGGTGGATGCCCTTTCATCCTTTGGCCTTACCCCGGCGGTGCTCAGCCCTCAAACCATTAAGGCTCTGGAAGCCACCCTTGAAAAAGCATGGAGCAAAACCAATCCTGTGGATGTCCTGGCAAATGCCTCCTGTGTCCAGATTGTCCGGGCCGTTACCATTGCAGCCCAGGCACCGGAGGTGGACGGCATCCTCATGATCCATTCACCAGTGGGGCACTTTGCCCCGGCTGATCTTGCCCAGGGCCTGGCAGGCCAGATCGCCTCCCTGCCCTGCCCTGTATTTACGGCCTGGCTGGGCGGGGCAAGCATGGACAAAGCCCGGCAGATTCTCAAAGAAAAAGAAGTGCTGACCTATGACACCCTGGAAAAAGCGGTGAACGCATTTGTGGGATTGTACAGGCACAGCCGCAATATTGACATGCTCAGCGAAATACCGGTCAGGCGCGACATCAAGCTGAAGATCAACCATGAGCAGGCCAGATCAATAATTGAATCCCATCTGAAAAACAACCAGTTCATATTAAGTGGCGCCGATACCAAAACGGTCCTGGAAGCCTACGGCATACCCGTAAGCCGGACAAAACCTGTCCGCACTAAGGCACCGGACTTTGAACTTTATGCCGGCGCAAAACTTGATGCCCTGTTCGGGCCGGTCATTAAATTCGGCATGGGCGGCGCAATGTCTGAAATCTACCAGGATATCGCACTGGCCCTGCCGCCTTTAAATTCAGTCCTGGCTGCCCGGGCCATCAACGCGACTAAGATAGCCAAAGCGTTGAAAGGGCACCATCAGTTCAAAGCCGTGGACCAGAGTCTCGTGGAAACCCTTTTAATACGCCTAAGCCGTCTGGTCACCGATTTTCCCCAGATCTGCGAACTTCAGATCAATCCCGTGGCAGTCACCAATGGGCAACTTATGGGGTTTAACGCCTGCATCCACCTGGCCTCTCCCCCGGCAGCAGCGCCGGACCACCTGATCATCAGCCCGTATCCGGCCTGGCAGGAACAGCTGTATACCACCCAGGAGAGTGAACAGGTGCTCATCCGTCCGGTGAAGCCCGAAGATGCCGAACCCATGCTAGACTTTTTTACAAAACTGTCAGCCCAGACCGTGTACTTACGCTTTTTCACACCGCTTAAACACTTGTCCAGACGGATGCTGATCCAACTCACCCAGATTGATTATGACCGGGAAGTTGCCCTGGTGGCGCTGTTTCCTGCCCAGTCCGGAGAAAAGATTATTGGCTCGGCCAGAATCATATTCACCGCCAACGGCACCGAGGGCGAGTTTGCCATCATGCTGGCTGATTCCTGGCAGGGCAAGGGGGTCGGCGCGGCCCTTCTGAAATCCTGCCTGGCGTTTTCCAAACGATACGGCCTGAAACGGGTATTTGGTGTGGTGCTGCGTGAAAACAGACAGATGCTTCGCCTTGCCGACAAACTGGGATTTAAAAAAGTCACCACCCCGGCCTCGGGTGAAATTGAAATTAGTATTGACATCGAAAAACTGGATCTTTACACCTTGTAAAGCGGAGAAGCCCCAATCCCTTTGATCTATTGGTCTATGTCAAACGGACGTGGCTCCACCGCCTCTCCCGAAATCCATGAAGACCTTTTGAAAACGGCGCGGTTTGATATCAAGGGCGCTGGTTTGTTTATTCCTGTTCCGCGGTCTGATACGTCAAGGTGATGATAACGGTGCGGTTAAAGGATCTTCCTTCGGGAAGCGTATTGTCATAAGGCGGGTCATGGGGACCGTTGCCCTTGAATTCAATGCGTTCGGATGACGGGATTGCCTTTTCCGTCACACTCTGGAAAACAGACTTTGCCCTTCGCTGGGAAAGGCCCAGGTTGTAATCTTCCGTTCCGATGATGTCGGTCTGGCCGAGGATGGTAACCCTGGCATCGGGCAATTCTCGTATCCGTTTAACCACCCGGTCCAGAACGACCTTGTTTCTTTCTTTTATTTCCGCACTGTCGTAATCAAAGAGAATCAACGCGTATTTTTCCATCACCCGTTGCTCATTTCTCTGGGACTTGGCTTTCACCCGCCTGGTATATCTGACCGGAATCACAGCAGGATCCGTCTCAAAGGTCTGACCAGTGATATCGGTCAGAAAGGCTGTAACGCTTATATTTTCAAAGGCGCTGATCTTGCCGAACCCGAACCCCGCAAGGTCAAAGGGATAGTTCGGAACCGTGTTGCCCTGGCCTTCCTTGAGATTTAAAAAATCCTGGTTCCCTTTGATTTCGATCTTCCAGTTCTTAAGATCGTACCCGGGCTTGATGTTGGGCTGGACCGTAATTTCGTTGGTGTTGGCAATCTGAAAGGTATAGGTGCTCTTGATGGCGTCCAGGATATCCGGAGAATCCGAACGGATTTCAACCCGCTGGTTTTCCACCCGGGCTTCTTCGACATTGCCGGTGCTGGCCTTTTCCGGAAGTTTCCGGGCCGTGATGGTCATCCTTGAGGGATCGATGTTCCAGATATACTGGAAATAGGATTTCACGCTTTCCGCCCGGGCCCGGGAAAGGGTAAGGTTGTTCTTTTCCGGACCCCGGTCGCTGATGCAGCCCACCAATTCGATGGTGGCACCGGGATTCACGGTCAGGCGTTTTCCGATGATGTTGAGTACATGATAGTACTTGGCCATGGTATCTTCCAGCATCTTTTCATCGAACTGACCAGCCTCGCCTTGGGTTTTCAGGCGGCGGTACCGGTCCGGAACGCTGCTCTGGCCAAGATCGAAAAAAATGTAGTTGAGCAGGGGGGAGCTGTCAATGATGGTCAAATCCTCAATGGAGACCGAAGCGGGGCTGACTGCCAGGGATGCCTGGGGCGGCCGATTGAAATTGTATTCCACCACGTACTGATAAAGCAGGGTGGTGGAGATGTTCCGGAAGATGGGAAGAAGATTGTCAGCGGATTTAGCTTTCCAGGATTTGCCGTCCAGATTTTGGGAAAAGGCGTCCAGAAATTGATCCTTTGTTTCGCCTGGCATGAAATCAATGGAAAACGCCTTGAAATTTTTGAGTCCTTTGGATTTCGGACCGAGGGTCTCTTTTTTGATGTTGCTGTTGAGATCTTCTCCGTCGGAAAATACCACGAGGAATTTATTGGTTTTTTCAGGCTTTCTCGAAATCAGATCCAGCCCACCCAAAATTCCTTCATATAGATAAGTTTCACCGGTCATGCCCTCTTTGAAACTTTTTTCAAAAAATTTTTTAAGTTCCGGGACATTGTTGGATCTAAGGGTGGCAAGCCTCAGATGGTGGCCCTCCACCGGGAAATCACCCTTCCGGTCAAAGACCACGACATCCACCTCATCAATGGGCCGGACAATCTTTAAAAACTCATCCAGGGCCGCCAGGAGGGGTTGAACAGCCTTTCTTTCCTCCATTGAAAAGGAATTGTCCACCATAAGCACATAGCTGATGGGCACATCCAGCCGGGTCTTTAGTATCTCTGCGGAAAGGACGTTGGCCGGGATGCCTCCCTTGGTCACTTCAAAATCCTTGGCCATGAGATCCTTGACAGGCTTGTCCTGGCTGTCCAGGACCGATACCAGGACCTTGGTTTCGTCAATGGACTGGAAAGAGATTTTTCCGTCTCGGCCGGGAACAAGGATATGGAGTTCACCTTCCGGGACAAAGGCCAGGCAGATCCCTGACCATACCAGACATACTGCCGCTATCAGTGCTGAAACAATTATTTTTGATTGCATCGGACATCTCCATTAAAGAGTCTAAGGGATGTTCCGAATCTTATACTTCCTGGAGTCAAAGTCAAATACAATTCATCATGGTTTGGCCACGGATTTGTTTGGCCACGGATTTTCAATTTTCGGCCAAGATATCTCTAATTCAAATGAACTGCAGATAGTCACCCTTGCCCCGAGAGAAAGTGAAATTATTATTTGCATCAAGTAAGAATATCTTTACATACTGTAAAAAACCGTGACAGGCGACAACCTTTTTGACCACCTGACACGATTTTTGAATTATCTTATCATTTCAAAGCATTAATCTATATTTTTAGTTTTTTTGTTCATCTGGCATATATCTTGATGTTCTTTGTGCACAAAAAAAAACTTGAGCCGGATAAAACGGCCTCACAGGAGATTGATATTACACACGAGCCCATAGCTAAAAGAAAAGAACTTTATCAGGTACTGACCCGGAATGTCAGAATCCGTATCCTGCTGGTTTCCATTATCCCCATGATGCTGATCTCGGGCATGCTGTGCCGGCAGTGTCATCTGACTTATTCTGACAAGATCAGTGCTCCTATCTGCGAACTGGTGCTCAAGCACATCCAGAACATTGATGCCTTTCTTACGGAAAACCTGGGTAATGTCCGTTATCTGGCCCGGCTGCTGCCGTATCAATCTGAATGTTGCGTTCCCCAGCATCCGTGTAATATCCGCTACCTGGCCCCACTGCTGCCCACAACTGATCTCCAAATGGCCCAGCAGTTCCTGACATCACAACTATCTGAACACAAAAACGAATACGGAGATGTGTTTACGGATCCGGGCCTTGTGGATTCAGATGGCATTCAGTTTGCCTATGAAGGCCCCTTCCGCCTTATCAATGCCGATTACAGCGAAGCATCCTGTTTTTTAAAGGCCAAAGAGAACCCCTATTCTATTTCCGATGTGTTTGCAGGAATTCGCGGCCACCCCCATTTCATCATCGCAGTCAAGCTGTCCGCCCAGGGCCGCACCTATATTCTGAAATCCTCCATTAATTTTACAGCCTTTAACAGTCTGGTGGGAAACGCCCAGATCGGCAGAACCGGTACGGCATTCATTGTCAATGCCAAGGGCGAACTTCAGACCCATCCCCGCTCTGGAACCACGGGAGCCATCCCTTCATTTATTGCGGATCCAACCATTTTCAAACACGATCATACGCTCAATAACGGCCACGGGCCGTCCCTGGTCTTCATACCCAGGCATGGCCCACAACAAACAATGAAACTAAAGACATCAACATGCAGGGCTAAAATGGGCGCTCCAGGCGCTTCGCCCTCTTGTTTCCTGTTTCTTGTCTCTAGTTTCATATAAACCTTTAAACCATTTAGGAGACTTTGCAGATGAAACTTTTATTTGTCGATGATGAGAAAGCCTTTCTGGACACCCTGATCAAACGGCTTGAAAAACGCGAATTCAAAGCAGATGCCGTTTATGACGGGCAGTCCGCCATAGGCTTTCTGTCAGAAAACACCAACACGGATGTGGTGGTACTTGACGTGAAGATGCCCGGCATGGACGGACTTGAAACACTTCAGGCCATTAAAAACGAAAATCCGCTGGTGGAAGTGATCATGCTCACGGGACATGCCACAGTGGAAAGTGCCATTGAAGGGATGAAACGCGGCGCATTCGACTACCTGATGAAACCCTGCAATCTGGAAGAACTCATTAATAAAATTGAAGAGGCAGCTAGCAAAAAATTTAAACATGAGGAGAAAATCATGGAGGCCAGGGCCAAGGAAATCACCGGCCGCATGGTTTAGAAAAATGAAAATGAAAGCCACCCCCGTACCCCATACCCGTCTGCTTCTGGTGGATGATGAGAAAGGATTTGTGGATGTGCTCACTAACCGGCTAGGCCGACGGCGCATTAAGGTAGTCAAGGCATATTCCGGTGCTGAAGCGCTGCGAGCCCTTCGTGAAGCCAGGTTTGATGTCATGGTCCTGGATCTGAAGATGGAAGATATGGATGGCATTGAGGTGTTGAAAATTGTCAGGAAAATGGCCCCGGACCTGCCGGTGATCATTCTGACCGGACACGGTTCAAGGACAGCCGCAGAGGACGGAATGACATTAGGCGCCTTTGATTACCTGACAAAACCCTGCGAACTGAACGAATTAATGGAAAAAATCAACCTGGCGCGGCAGGCCAAAAACAAACAGAACGGAGAAACAGACCAATGATATTCAAATCAAGCGGATTCAAACTAACAGTAGCGGTGTTGATAGGTGTAATCGTGTTTATTCTGCCCAGGCCGGAAGGGACAAAATTTAAACTTTCCGGCACCGGCGCAGACCAATTGAGCCAGTCCGTTGCTCAATATTTTTCAACCCAGCAAACAGCACCGGGAAAGCCTGTTATTCTGACGGCCAAGGCTCCTGGCACCGACCAGGCCCGGGTACAATACCTTGCAGGCCAGGCCAAGGATATGGGCCTTTCAGACGTTACTGTGGATTATGTGGACGGGATGAGCCCCAAGGCGAAACGGTTTTTATCCGTGCTTGCGGTGCTGGTTATCCTGTTTGTGGTTGAGCCCATACCCCTTGAAATCACGGCGGTGCTCATTGGCGCCTCCCTTGTGATTCTGGGCATCACCGATGTAAAAGGGGCATGGGCACCCTACATGCATCCTGTTGTTATTTTCATCATGTGCTGCCTGATCTTTGCCATTGCCCTGGACAAGGTGGGGCTGACAAAACGCCTGGGGTATTTTATTATCAAAAAAGCGGGCAACTCCGTAACCCGGTTCACCTTTATCATTGCCGTGGGCCTGGGCCTTGCGTCCGCTTTCATGCACGATGCAGCCGCCTGCGCCGTCGGCATTGTCACCATGCTGCCCCTGATGCGGGCCGTGGGCATTGAACCCTATACCAACACGGCAAAATTCATGATGCTCTCCCTGCCCTTTGCCTGCTCCTGCGGCGGCATGGGGTCCCTGGTGGGCGGCGGCCGGTGCATGGTGTCCGCTGCATTTTTAAAAGAGTTCACCGGCATTGAAATCACCTTTTTTGACTGGATAAAGTATTGTATGCCGGCAGCCATTATCTGCGTGCCCGTTGCTGTTCTGGTCGCCTACCTGGTTTACCGGCCAGACCCCAAATTCAAGCTGCCGGTTTTTGATGAGGATCTAGGTCCCATGACAGCGGTGGAGAAAAAAGCACTGATCATTATTGCCCTCTCCTTTGTGTCATGGCTCACCAAGGGCATCCACGGTATTGACTATTCCGTCACCGGTATGGTGGGCGTAACCTGCCTGGTATTGTTCGGCGTGCTTAAATGGCGGGACATCAACGACAACCTGGAGTGGGGTACGGCTCTGTTCATCTTTGGCGGCGGTATTTCCCTGGGCCTTGCCATGGGATATTCCGGCGCAGCAGACTACTTTGCCAACCTGTTCTTCCCGCTGATCCAGGGCAAAGGATGGCTGGTGCTCTTTGTGGGTGTGGGCGTGTTCGGGGCCCTGGTTACCAATGCCATGGCCAATGTGGCGGCAGCGGCGTTAATTCTGCCCATTGTTATTCCCATGGCCCAGCTTGAAGGGGTCAACCCGACCATCCTGGCCCTGGGCCTCGGTATGGCCACATCCTTTGCCATGCTGCTGGTCATCGGCTGCCCGCCCAACGCCATTGCCTATTCATATAAGTACTTTAAAGCTTCGGATCTGACCAAACTGGGTCTTGTGGCAACGCCAACCCTGCTTCTGATCCTGGTGGGCGTGGTATGCACCTGGTGGAAATTTTTGGGTCTAATATAAGAGGCGTTTTCTGATTAACCAATCACAAATTCTTTCATACATTTTTTAAGGAGAAAAACCCATGGTAAAAATACCGGTAAAAATATTGATCGTTGATGATGAAAAAGATTTTGTAGAGATGTTTTCCCTGCGCCTCACCCGGCAGGGGGAAAAGGTGTCTGCCGCTTATTCCGGACAGGAGGCTCTTGACCTGCTTGAAAAAACTCAGATCGACGTGGTGATCCTGGATATCCGCATGCCCGGCATGGACGGCATAGAGACCTTGAAAAAAATCAAGGCAGGCCATCCCCTGGTGGAAGTGATCCTTCTCACCGGTCACGGGTCCACGGAGACCGCTGTGGAAGGCATGAAAGAGGGGGCTTTTGACTACCTGATGAAACCGGCGGATTTTGAGGATATCAGCACCAAACTGGCCAATGCCTGGAAGCGCAAGGACGAACAGGAAGAACGCATCCGCAAGGCTGAAGCCCGGCTTCTTCTGCGTCGATCCGGGGATATTTAATGTCATTTTTACCTTTGTGTGGTATGACCGAAAAGCAATAAGGAGAGATCATTAATGAGCCTGAAACAAAGGATATATCTTGCCAATACCGTACTTTTAGGAATAACGGTCATGGGAACCATTACCATGATCTGGTATACCTATAAGACAGAAGACTTGTTCACCGGTATTATTGCACGACATATCCCTGTGTACCAGGCCGCCGAAGCCCTTGAAACCTCTTTGCTCAACCAGAAAGGATATCTGTCCTATTATCTACTGGACAAGAATCCCGAATGGCTCAGGCAGCTGGCTAACTTCAAACTGGATTTTGAAAGCCAGCTGGCCTGCGCCAAGCCCCTGGTCACAAAGGCCTGGGAGAAAGAGGCGATTGCCAGAATTGAATCCATGTATACGGCTTATATTGAGGCCAAGGACAGGGCATTGACTTTGTATGAAAAGGGCGACCCAGGTGCCGGGGCCGCCCTTCACCGGGAGGTCAGGGCAAATTTTTTCAAAATTTTTGAGCTATGTGAAAAATTTAAAACCGCACATAAAAAGTCCATAGACCTTGTCGTGGAAAGCAGCCGGACCGATGCCAGGCATCTGCGATATATCGGTCTTCTGGCCATTGTCACCGTGGTGCTGCTCAGCCTTCTGATCAATTATATTTTCACCCGCCACATCCTCGGGCCTATCCGCAAACTGGCGGCAGAGGCAGATCAAATGGGCGACGGCCGGGTGTCAGGCAACGAAATGACGGCGCTGAAAAGCAGTGTCCACGGTTTGATTAAAAATGCCGAACAGACCCATGCCGAACTTGTCCGGAGCCGGGAAACCCTGATGCAGTCGGAAAAACTTGCGCTAGTCGGCAGGCTTGCCACAGGCATGGCCCACTCCATCAGAAATCCCATGACCTCAATTAAAATGAGGTTGTTTTCCCTGGGACGATCCGGTAAGTTGTCCGGTGACCAGAAGGAGAATATCAGCGTCATTTCAACGGAAATCGGACAGATCAACAAAATTCTGGAAAACTTCCTGGAATTTTCCAGACCGCCGAAACTGACCATGGAAAAACAAAGTCCATCCCAGGTGGTGGACAACACCCTGAGACTGCTGGAACAGCGCCTGAAATCTTACGGTGTCACCGTACACCTGGTTCGCAGTGAACCCCTGGACGAGGTTCTGCTGGATGCCGGACAGCTCAAGGAGGCCATGGCCAACATCATCATCAATGCCTGCGAAGCCATGGAAAAAGGCGGCCGCATCACCATCACCGAAACCATGGACAGCATTAACAAAAACAGGGACACGGCGGTTATAAGAATCCAGGATTCCGGACCCGGCATCCCCGCATTGATCCAGAATGAAGTTTTCAACCCGTTTTTTACAACAAAAGACGAGGGGACAGGTCTGGGGTTGAGCATCTGTTTTAATATCATCAGCGAGCATGGCGGATGTCTGATGCTGGACAGCCAGGAAGGCCAGGGAACCTGTTTCACCATCACACTGCCGACAAGAGGGAATGCCCATGGCA
>NZ_JBFXHE010000027.1:0-23085 GCF_050177295.1 Desulfobacter sp. | reverse complement strand
ATAATTTAAAACAGGCCCTTCAGAAAGCCGCTGAAAATTACTGGACCGCGACCGTTGAAGCCTATGGCAAAGAATTTAAAAACGCGGAGGATATGGTAAAAGCCGGCACATTGAAAGAAAGTAAAGTCTCTGCCCAAGCAATTAAAAAGCACAAAGAAATTGCTTATAAACTCTGGGATGAGGTTGCAAAACGCGATGAGGCCTCAGCCGCGGCGATTAAGATGATCAAAGAATGGAGAGGGGTTAAATAAGGATAGATGCATGATAAAAAGCCTGAAAGCAGTTTTTAAATCTGTCGATACGGTCAGTTGCCGGGCCGGAGATGTGATGAGCCTTTTAATTGTGGTCATCATGTTGTGTACAACCATTGAGGTGATATTAAGATACGCGTTTAACAGTCCGACCATATGGGTCTGGCCTGTCAATCGCCAGATTTTTGGTGTGTATATCCTTTTTGCCGGGATTTATGCCATGGCGAAGAATACCCATATACGCATTGAAGTGATTTACAATCGTTTTACAAAAAAAGGACGGAAAAGAGCAGACCTGTTGGCACTGCTGGCATTTGTCTGTTTCATCGTGGTTCTAATCTGGCAGAGCGCCTGGATGGGGCAAAATTCTTTCATAATGAAAGAAACCGCACATGGGGCATTCCGCATACCGCTCTATCCCTTGAAACTTTTAATTCCCATTACCGCTGTATTGTTCCTTGTGGAAGGAATTTATATTTTGTTGAAAAAACAAACGCATAATCTTGAATAGTGCAGGGTAGGGCGAGGGCATCGTTTTATGAGTATTGAAGTGGTTACCATATTGTTGTTCGGAGGGCTCATGACCCTCCTTGTACTTGGGGTCCCGGTTGCATTTGCTTTGGGTGGTATTACCGTCGTTCTGACCTGCCTTCTGGAAGGTTCAACCTCTCTGTTTATTGTTGCGACAACGACATATAAGCAGATTACAGATCCGAATCTGATCACGATTCCATTGTTTCTGCTCATGGGCAATTTTCTTTTACACTCCGGTATTTCGGACCGAATGTTCAAGGCATTGGGTTTCTGGCTCACCGGCATTAAAGGCGGGCTTGCCATTATCTCCATCGGCGTGTGCGTGGCCCTTGCCATGTGCGGTGGTTTTGGCCCGGGGATTTTGACCATGGGCCTGATCGCAGTACCGGCAATGCTCAAGCAGTCCTACAACCGGTCGCTTGCCCTGGGTTCCGTCATGGCCGGGGGGGTTTTAGGAGAAATCATTCCCCCCAGTATTATCATGATCATTTTTGCGTATATTGCCCGGGTATCAATTGGAAAGCTTTTTCTGGCCGGCGTGGTTCCGGGTTTGATCACTGCATTCGGCTATATTTTATATATCAGTATCCGGTGTCAACTCCAGCCGGCATTTGCACCGCCTGTTAAGGAAACGGTCACCTGGACGTTGCGACTATCTTCCCTGAAAGATATTTTGCTCCCCGCGCTTTTGATCGTCCTGGTATTGGGTTCAATTTTTTTCGGGATTGCAACGCCGACCGAAGCTGCCGGCGTCGGCGCGACCGGCGCTTTTGTTATTTGTGTCCTTTTAAAGAAAATGTCATGGAAAGTGCTTCGGGACTCCTGCAGGCAGACCATGACCATCAGCGGGATGGTTTTCTGGATTTTAATTGGCGCCACGTTGTTCAGTGTGTTTTATACCAGCCAGGGCGCACAATCTTTGGTTACAGAGCTTGTGAGCACGCTTGAAATAAACCGCTGGATTGTATTGGGGGCCATGCAGTTGATTCTTCTGGTGTTGGGCATGTTCATGGATGACTATGCCGTTGTTACCATCTGTGCGCCTATTTTTGTTCCCATTGCCAATGTTTTGGGTTTTGATCCCATTTGGTTCTCAATAATTTTTATTTTGAACATGCAGGTGGCATATCTGACACCGCCTTTTGGGTGGGCACTGATTATGATGAAAGGGGTGGCACCACCCGAAATCACGACCCGGGATATCTGGAAGTCTATCCCGCCGTTTGTGGCCATTCAGCTGATTGTTCTTGTCATGGTTATGATTTTCCCGCAACTGGCTTTATGGCTGACTGATAAAATGCTGTAGACACTAAATATAAACACAATGTATAAAAGGAAGAAAGCACATGATTAAAGAATCAGATCTTGAAAAGTTATCCTATCCTGATGCCCCCAAAATAATCACTGAATCCGTACCAGGCCCCAAAAGCCTTAAGCAGCTCGGTGAGGCACCGGAATTTGAGTCCATGGCACGAGGCGCCGGAAGATTTCCGGTGGTTTATGATCAAGGATTCGGGGTCACAGTAAAAGATCCGGATGGAAATTTGTATATCGATATCACAGCCGGTGTTGCTGTCAATTCAGTGGGAAGGCTTCACCCAAGGGTGGTTGAGGCGATTCACAAACAGACCGGAAAACTGATGCACAGCAGTGACTGCAGCAGTTCCATTCGTCTGGACCTGGCAAAAAAGATATCCGGCATTATGCCGGCGGGATTAAAAGACAATTGCATTACTTTCTTTACCCAGTCCGGTTCCAGTGCCCTTGAATCGGCAATTAAGTTTGTTAGAAAAATTACAGGCCGTTCACAGATCGTGGCATTTCATGGTGCTTATCACGGTGTTCATTGCGGGTGTGGATCTTTGACAACCGGTGACCAGTACAGGAAAGACTTTGGCCCATTTATCCCCGGTGTTGTCCATGCGCCGTACCCGTATGCATACCGGTGCTGTTTCGGGACCAAAAGCCAGGAAGAATGTGAAGACATGTGCGCAAACTATTTGGAATACCTTTTGAATACGCCGTATACCGGGGTGGATGATGTGGGCGCGGTTATTATTGAGGCACAGCAGGGTGAAGGGGGATACCTGGCACCGAATCCTGAATTTCTTCAGCGTGTTAAAGCCTCGTGCGAAAAACACGGTGCCCTTTTTATCGCCGATGAGGTTCAATCCGGTGCAGGACGTTCCGGAAAAATGTGGGCCATTGAACATAGCGGCGTTGAACCGGATATATTGACCTTTGGGAAAGGCATTGGCGGTGATGTGCCGATGGCCGGCGTTACGTTGCGCAAGGATCTTGCACAAAAAATCGAAGATGGTTCCCAGCCCAATACCTTTGCCGCCAACGGTGTCTGTGCTGTTGTCAGCATGACCAATATCGATATCCTTACCGAGAATGATAATGCACTGATCAAAAGAGTTGCCCAATTAGGTGAACAGATAAAGGACAGACTTAAAGAGGGTGCCCGGAACATAGAATATATCGGCGATGTCCGGGGAAGAGGCTTTATGATCGGTATTGAACTGGTCAAAGACCGGGAAACAAAAGCGCCTTTTGATGCAGCTCTCATGGGGCAGGTCATCATGGCGATGCTGAACAAGGGCGTTATTCTGGTCCCCTGCGGGAGATACGGGAATGTCATACGGTTTATGCCCTCTTTGACAACGCCCAAAAAATATCTGGACAAGGCTTCGGATATCCTGCTTGACGTTTTGGGAAATTTGGGCCCGTTTTAGCCCTGCATTATGGGTATCTTCAGTTTCATTGTTATCTGTCTTAAATACATAAGGAGGCATTATGTCGATTCTGGCCAGTATATCTCTTGGACTTTCAACAGATCTGACCAAGGGCTATTGCCCCGGATGGAACCCTGAATCCGGAAAATTAAACATCCTGCACGGAACTCAAAAAGCGCCAATGCAGTCCAAACCCCTTGGGCCTGTATCTGAAAACGGAGACTGGGAATACCCGGAGATCTCACTTCACGACACCGCATCTGACCTGATAACCGCTTTGCTCGAATATCAGGTGGAACATCCGGCCATCGAAGTTTCTTCGCCGGACCTGCCTTCCGGCGCCTTGGCGCTGTTTTCCCCCGAAGGTGCCCAAACCCGGTCCGGCCTGGCTGACGTGCTGGGGATTTGCCTTGATGATCCGGACCTGAGATATGCCCTGGTCAAACTGACCCGGAAGGATAAAACCGTCCGGCATACAACAACAGAAACCGGGATACTCATGACGGTGAATGCATTGAATCCGGATCCGGCCATCGGGATTGATTCCAATTTTATGCGGGCCCTTGCCCGGCTGCGGTATTTCAGGCCCCAGAACAATCCCGATGAGATCGCCAGGCTCAAGCCGGACGAAGCCAACGAATTCATTGATCTATTTTCCACCTGGGGCACCCATTTTGTTTCCAACATCACGGTGGGCGACCAGATTATCCAGGTGTTTGCCTACACGTCGGAGCGGTTTAAACGGGTTAAACAGGGTTTTGATAAAAAGAAGTTCTCCGGACCGGATTCGGTGAATTTCCAGTATTTCACCACAGACGCGGCCACAGGGGCATTCGGGTATGTCGCAGGGTTCGGCAGAATATTATGCCTGAGCAACTCGGATGAATTCAAAAAAAGTCTGGGCTCCGGGGAATGGATGGAGCCTTTCTGGTCCAAAAAAAACAGTGTGTTCCAGATATTTTCCGAAAAAACACGGGTGTCCCTGGACCGGCTGAACAAAGACTTTACAGCCCAGGCTCCGGTGAAGATTGTGCTGAGCCCCCTGACCACGTTCACCGAATACAAACGGACGGCGGTATGGCGCAGAGTCTTGAAAGGCGTTTTGTCTGCTGTTTTTAAAGATTCGGTTAATGTTGGATTTGAAAAAATAGAGACCACTGATTTTACCCGGCTTTTGCCGGAGGACCAGCCCGGCATTCTGTCCGCTATCGCGTCGCCGGCTATTAATGTGTATAAGTCACGCCTGGATCTTTCGGATATGCAGCTCATTGCGGCAGAGGAGGTTCAGGACTTCATGACCTTCGGATATGTGGTGGCCGCCACAGCTTCAACAAGCCTGCGGATCCCGGGCAGCCGGGTGAGGTTGTTCGGCTATACCCTGGACATGAGGGCCACCGGTAATCCAAACGTGGTGATCCTCACTGACAAAGGTTATGACGGCCTGACCCTTGCCTGCAGCCGGTTCCTGGGGGCCGCCCGGTTCGAGAACACAGCCGGTTCCAAACACATGGTAGTGGTCGACGGGCTGTGCTATGAAACCGATGAAAACGGCCGCGCCCGGGTTACCCGGGATATCCGCAGCCTTCCCCCCGGCGACAGCCTTGGTGACCTGAAGGAGAACCTTGAATTCTCCCTGGCCTTTGCCGAGGCCGTGCTTGGCCTCCAGTCCGGGGATGGAGGCCAGGACGATCTGCACACCCTGATCCGGAATTATTTGGCCTGGATCGGCCAGGTCATTCCGTCCGGCAGTACGGATGAAGCGCTTCTGGCCATGAGGGTTCATGCCCTGGACCTGGGCGGGTATTCCCCCAATTCCCGGACCGGTGCATTTGTGCCGATCCTGCCCGCCGGCGACTATGAGGCCGGCATCGACCGCATCATGGATTACCTCCAGGAGATCCAGCGACAGATCTCAGAAAATACGATTCAGATCAATCAGCGCAAACAGGCTGAACTCACCATTGACGTGGGCAAGACCCTCAACAAAAATATTATTGAATCCGGAAAGCTTCTCACCGGCCTGATTAAGGCCAATGCCGACAGTGCTGCAGAGGTTGCCCGGCAGTACGATACGGTGATCACCTCTCGGAAGGCCGAGGCAAAACTTCAGGAAGCCAAGATCGCGGACCTCAAAAAACAGGTTTTCGAACAGCAGGCCGAGG
The DNA here is from genome assembly GCF_050177295.1 of Desulfobacter sp. NCBI lineage: Bacteria > Pseudomonadati > Thermodesulfobacteriota > Desulfobacteria > Desulfobacterales > Desulfobacteraceae > Desulfobacter > Desulfobacter sp. Next base: position 17,400 of record NZ_JBFXHE010000027.1, on the reverse strand, counting down.
TCAGTCAAGCTGTCCAGGTTTACCAATCCCGGGTTAAACAATGGGAGACCATGGAACTGATCAAGTTCGGCCTGGATGTGGCCACCAATGTATTTGATCTGGGCACCTCGGTGCTGATTCCATCCAGCTCGATTTCGGCTGTCAAGGACTTGGGCCGGGCTGTACAGATGATCAAGAAGACTTTGAATGTACTCAACGGAACCATGAAATTGTACCAGACCGTATCCGGCACACTCCAGTCCCTGTCCAATGCGGAAAAAACCCTGGAAGGCCTGGAGGGCATGGAATTCGGGGATACGGCCAGGATCGGCTGGGACGAGATGTCCATCCAGTTGGACGTGGTCATGGCCACAGGCCCCGGCGATGCTTCGGTCACCGAAGCCAAGGCCAAGATGGTGGCGGCCTTCAAGATTCTCGTGGCCCGGGGCAAGGCCATGGTCAGTGCCCAGTCGTCCCTGCACCAGATTCAGCGGGATATTTACATGACCCAGCGCCAGAAAGAGCTGAATATGAACCAGGCGGAACGGCTCAAGGCCCTGACCATCCAGCTGAATCCGAAAAAGATCCAAGACCTTGACCGTTCCGCCATTGACCTGGTCGGCCTGACCGGGCGGCTGGAGTACATGCACCGCCAGATGCTGACCACGTTCTCAAAATCCTTCCTCCTCCATGACCAGGCCCTCCAGTATGCCTGGCTGCAGCCGGCCACGATGATTTCCAGCTACAGCCTGCTCACCTTCATGAAAGCGAGGGTTGCCCAGTCCCAGGCAACCATGAACGCCAAGTCTCATCTTCTTCAGTACCAGGCCGCCACCACGGATGAAATTATATATGAGGTTGACGGGATACTCACCAACAACATCTCCGGCGGCCGTTCCTTCCAAATCGTCATCAACCCGGAATCCAGAGAATTCACCCAATACGTCAACCTCCGGGTGGTGGGTGTAACGGCAACGGTTGAGGGGGTGAAGTCTACCGACTCTGGAAAGCTGCTGGTACGGCTCACATTTGAAGATTCTCCGTTTGTTGACCGGAATGTCGAACGTCAGCCCCTGACCTTCCATACCCCCTGGCGGGAGCGGACCTACCAGTTTGACACGGCCACCAATACCCCGGAGTTCTCGGATAAAGGCCGATCCTGGTCCAGCGGTGTCAGCCGGATCACCCCGTTCGGTTCCTGGCGGGTGGATCTGCCAAAGACCGAACTGAACAAGGGGCTGACATTCAAGGCGCATACCGTGAGGGTTCGCCTCTCCTTTATCCTGGAAGCCAGGATCGTTGACAAACCCGTCCGCACCTTTGCCAATCTGACCGCACGCCGGTCAGCCCCTGGTATGGAGATTCTTCGGACAGCCGCCATGAATGTTGCTACCGCAGGGGCGGTGCGCCCCTCGTCTTCTACCCTGATTTCCCAAATGAATGCCCAGGGAAGCACTACCAATGGCTGGGATATTGTGTTCAACATGGGATTAAGCCAGATCAACACCTCTCTGCGTGATCAGTACGACACCTTGAAACACGCCACCCCATATAAAAACACCATCGACGCAGTCACCCGGACCAAGGTGGTGGAAGGGGTATGGGCCATCAAGAAATTCCACATGGAATACGGGTATCCCCTGCTCATATTCTCGGTGAATAACGACAATACAGTCAAATTACAGATGCCCATTCAGAAAGGCGCTTTGACAAGCTGCATTCAGATAGGATCAGACCCGGAAAAATGCGATCCGCCCATAAGCATCGCCGGTAAAACCCTGACTGCCATTGTCAAGTTAGCCAAGACCCAGGGTGTCGTGCAGGTCGACGGGCAAAACCACAACCTCCTGAAGGTTGAGCTGGACATGTCCCAGGGGGCATTTACAGTGGAGAACATGGAGATCAGCGACGAGGAAAAAGTCGAGCTGAACAAGGCCATCAAGGCATATTTTGCGGAAAATCCCGTGACCTATCTGATCAACCAGCTGGACCTGACTAATATCCCGGTCCTGGATGATATGCGGCCCAATGGGTTCCTGTTCAAAGTGCTTCGGACGCCATATGAAACCGAAATGCTTCAGATGTTTATACAGACGGGCAACCGGGTCTTGCTGAACCCCACATTAACCTTCCTCAACGGTGTATCAGACCCCCTGCCGTCAGGCATGGAAACCTCCTTGATCATCCGCAGCAACTTGTTTTTCGGAAAAATTCTGGCTCAGTCCATGACCAAGGGCGGGTGGTCGCTGGAAGGCAGGAGTGATACCGACTATGCCAGGGCCTCCTGGGCTGAGTTTACCAACGCGCCGGTGTCTGCCTCCGGCATCAGCCTCAGCGACCTGACTCAGGTTTCCACCTACTCCAACCCCCAGGGAATGGGCGGGAGCAGCATCATCACCACCTATGCATTTCCCAACAATACGGTCACATGGAATCTGTCTGGAATGACATTGAAGCCCACAAGCCAAGGAGGCATGACGCTTTCCGGTTCAAAAAAACAAGCCATGACCATCCAAACGACAAGCAGCTATACACACTGGCCCTGCTTTTCAAAATGCACCATAGTTTCCCATGGGTCATTTACCAACGATGCCACATCCAACGTTTCTGCCACCGCTCCCATTTCCGTGACCGGCGACGGCCGGGACCAGCAGATCGCCATTGCCATGACCAGCCAGGCGGTTACGGTGACAGGCCACCTGGCCGGCGGCGGACCCTCGGGCAGTGATGATCTCCAGGCAAAGGTCAACCAGCAGGTCAAAGAGCACGTGCCCAGCCAGGTAGCCGGACAGTTGAATATCAATTTTAACACCATATCCGTTTTTGCCATTAAAAATCTGCTCTTTCCCTGTAACAACTATATCCAGTTCGCCGAAGCAGCAGTCCCCGGCGATATGCTTGTACTCGGAAATTTCAAGGCCACCAGCTAATTTTTTTCCCTAACCAAAACCGTTGGCGGTTGAAACATTCCCGACCGCCGACGGCACCGGAAGTCAAGTCTCTATCTAATTTTTTTCAATGCAATCTATGCCCTGACAGATTCCTGGAAATATTTTGGAACCGGGTGGGCTCAGGTCAAACCGTGCCTTGATTTCACAGCCATTTTGAAATACACTTTCCCATAGATTATCCGGTTACAAATCAAAACCTGTAAATTTAAGATACAATATGTCCAAACGTCTGCCCATACGGTTCAAGTTGTTTTTTATCTATTCGCTGGTGGCCACAGCTGTTTTTTCATGCAGTTTCAGCATGTACTATATCCATGTAAAAAAGTATCTTGATCATCAGATAAAAACGGCATTGACACGTTCCAACCAGTCGATCACAGGCCTGATAGAAACTGTCGGAACCGTTTCCATCAAAATGCACCTGCATGCCATTGCTGAAAAAAATCTGGAAATTATTGAACACATCTACCAGGATTTCCAGAATCATCTGATATCCGAAAAAGAGGCAAAAAAACAGGCAGAAAGTCTGCTGCTGGGTCAAAAAATCGGCAAGACCGGGTACATATACGTCATCAACAGTACAGGAGAGATGAAAATCCACCCTAATCAGGATGTCAAAGGGCAGAACTATGCTGAATTGGGGTTTATCCGGAAACAGTTGGCGCAGAAAAACGGGTACCTGGAATACTGGTGGAAAAATCCGGAGGACACTGAAAAACGTGCCAAGGCACTGCACATGGCTTATTTTGAGCCCTGGGACTGGATCATCTCAGCATCGTCGTACAAATCGGAATTTTCCCAGCTTGTCTCTGTTGAGGATTTCAAGGACAGCGTGCTGGCAATGGATGCATTGGGGGACGGCTACTCTTTTGTTTTTGACAGCCGGGCCAAGATCATCATTCATCCTAAAATAACCGGCAACATGATGGATTACGCAACACCCGAAAATAAAAAACAGATCCGGGAAACCATTGCACAGAAAAAAGGGATGATGCACTACTTCTGGAAAAGCCCTGAAGATCAAGTTGTCAAAGAGAAATTGATGGTGTTTGATTTTATACCGGATTTTGACTGGATCATTGCCTCTTCAACATATACTGAAAAAGCCTTTGCCCCGCTTGTGGAGATGCGCCGGATGTTTCTTATTATCCTGGCTGCGTCCATTGTCGCCATTGCGCTTGTCACACTGGCCGTAAGCAGCACCATTACCCGGCCGCTGACCAGCCTGATCCACCGTTTAAATGTCAATATGAACCAGGACTGGCAGTTACAGCCCCTGGACAGCCGGCGAAAAGACGAAATCGGCGACCTTGAATCCAGTTTCAACGAATTTGTAAGACGGCTGGAAACATATAAGAAAAATCTGATCACAGAAAATATCATGCGCAAAGAGACGGAGATCCAGCTTCAATTGTTTGAAAAAGTATTTGAGAATGCCAATGAGGGGATCACCATAACCCAGCCCGATGGAAAGATCCAGGCCATAAATCAGGCCTTTACCGATATTACCGGCTATACTGCCCAGGACGCCATCGGACAGAACCCCCGGATTTTAAAATCAGACCGGCACGATCAAGCCTTTTATAAAACCATGTGGCAGTCCCTGATTCTAAAAGGCCAGTGGGCCGGGGAGATCTGGAATCGAAAAAAGTCAGGACAAGCCTACCCGGAATTTTTAAGCATCAGCGCCATCCGGAATAAAAGCGGACAGGTAAAAAACTACGTGGCCGTGTTTCATGATATTTCCGAAATGAAAACCAAAGAAAAGCAAATCGAATATATGGCCTACCATGATCCGCTCACAGGTCTTTCCAACCGGACCCTGTTCAAAGACCGGCTTGAACATGCCATAAACAGGGCCCGGCGCGAGGCGAAGATGGTCCAGTTGATCTTCATTGATCTTGATAATTTTAAAAACGTCAATGACACGGCAGGACATGCCCATGGGGACGAACTGTTAAGAGAGGCTGCGAAAAGACTGCTCATTGTCAGCCGGGCCAGTGATACCGTGGCCCGGCTCGGCGGGGATGAATTTGTCATCATGGTCACGGACGTGGACAATATGATGGAAATCATCGGCATGGTCAAACGTATTCAGGACTCATTTTCAACGCCCTTTAACATTGACGGCAAATCCTTTCATATCACCTGCAGTATCGGTATTTCCGTTTTTCCCGAAGACGGTGATGATGCAGACACCCTTGTGCGCCATGCCGATCTTGCCATGTATCATGCCAAGGACAAAGGCAAGGACAAATATTATCTGTTTGAGCATAAAATGGCCAAAAAGATCAACCAGCGAATTGACATGGAAATGAACATGCGCACGGCCATTGAAAACGATGAATTTCAGGTCTATTTTCAGCCCCAGGTCAATATCAGGACATTAAAGCCGGTGGGGCTTGAGGCCCTGGTCCGCTGGATAAAACCGGATGGGTCCGTTGTTCCCCCCAGCCGGTTTATCCCCCTGGCAGAAGAATCCGGCCTGATCATTCCCATTGGCAAACAAGTTTTTAAGAAAGCGGTTGAACAGGTCTGCCGCATTAAAGAAAAAAGTCAACTGGACCTGATGCTGTCTGTCAATATTTCTGCCCGGCAGATGGATGACCCCTCATTTGAACAAATGGCCGCAGGCATCATACAAGATGCCTTATACCCGGTAGACCGTCTGAAAATAGAGATCACCGAGTCTTTGTTAATGCGGGATATAAACACCACCATGGCCCGGCTTAAAAACCTGTCCAAAATAGGTATCTCAACGGCCATTGATGACTTTGGGACAGGTTATTCTTCCCTGGCCTATCTTAAACAGATGCCCATCACCACCTTGAAAATCGACAAATCCTTTATCAATGATATTGTCGATGATGCCAATGCCCTGGTCCTGGTTGAAACCATTGTCCTGATGGCCAACAAATTGAACATGGGGATTGTGGCCGAAGGCGTAGAAAACGAAAATCAGCTGGAAATTTTAAATCAGCTGGGAGACATGGATATTCAGGGGTATGTTTTTGCCCGGCCCATGCCTTTGCACGAACTTGAGTCCTGGCTGTCAGAATACAGGTTGCCGCATGCCTGATCAACCGAATCACTATAAGCTTGAGTTTTCGGATTTTTTATCTTGATAATTTGTCTTTAACTATTTTCCGAAAACTCAAGTATACAGACTCGTTAACCAGGAAAGAAAAGCCTTTGTCCCTCCGGGTGGTTTTTTTCATAGGAATTAAGGTCTTATCCTATTAACTGGTTGATTTCAAAAATAGGCAGACAAACCGCAAGGATGATAAATCCGATCACCACGCCCATGACAAGAATGATCAAAGGCTCGATGATTGAGGTGGCGGCTGTTATGGCTGTCTGAACATTTCTTTCAAACAGTTCTGCTGATTTTTCCAGCATTTTTTCCATTTCACCGCTTTTCTCCCCCACCTTGATCATCTGGGCCGCAAGGTCTGGAAATGCTGAATTTTTTTCCAGAACAGAGCCAAGACTGCCGCCTTGTTCCACTGTCTGGGCTGACTTTTCGATCAGATCGGCAATCACCCGGTTGCCGGAAATGGTTTGGGTAATGCCCAGGGCTGTTAAAAGCGGCACCCCGTTTTCAAGCAAAGACCCTAACGTCCTGGAAAACCGGGATGCAATAAGCTGTCTGGTCAGGCTGCCGGAAACCGGCAGGGATAAAATGATCTGGTCTATGATACGCCCCCCCTTGTCTGTTCTGCGGATGCCGTACAGGCATAAAAGCGCTAAAAATGGTGCAGAAATGATCAGCCACCACCACGCTTTTACCATGCCGCTGATGCCCAGAAGAATCTGGGTAGGCATGGGCAGCTCATGGTTCATATCTGTAAAGATTTTTGTAATATTGGGGACAATAAAGGTTAATAGAAACACAAGGACAAGAAAACCAATGACAGCCATGAACACGGGATAGGCAAGGGACGCCTGAATTTTTTTTTTGGTGTCCTCTCTTTTTTCGCTGAAATCCGCCAGACGTTCCAGCACAACCTCCAGGGTGCCGGAGGCCTCCCCTGCTTTCACCATGTTTATGTATACGGCAGAAAATACCTGGGGGTGGGCACCTAAAGCCCCGGCAAAGCTGTTGCCCTCTTCAATGGCGTCCTTGATCCTTGACAGGACCCGCTTAAACGCCTTGGTCCGGGCCTGGGGCACCAGGGTGGCAACGGCTTTGAGCAAGGGGAATCCCGCGGCAAGAAGCGTGGCCAGCTGGCGTGTCATCATGGTGATTTCCGAAGATTTTACAGAAGAGAAAAAAGGCGGCAGGTTAACGGCTTTTTCCCCGGACGCCCCTTTTTTTGTTTTAATTCGGCCTGCCCCGGATTCAATTCGAAGGATTGAGGTGGGGAAAATGCCTTTTTGTTTTAAATCATCCTGGGCTGCATCGGGATTTTCAGCATCTATAATGCCTGATTTTTTTCTGCCGGAAGCAGTCAGTCCGTTATATTCGAAAACAGCCATGGGAAACGCTGTCCTTTATATCCCGGCCAGGCGCTGATCGTACATGGAGCCCACCCCGTATTCATTCCTGCGCATGAATTTATCCACAGAAGGCCCTATCAGCTGCATTTCCGGGTTCTTTTTCTGGACATCCTGGGCAATGCGCATCTCCTTGGTGCAGCCGGTGGAATAGGTGGCATCCTTTCCGATCCATTCCGGCGGCACCTTCTGTTCCATGATTGCAAAACTTTGGGCAATGTCCTCGGAGGTCTGGAAACGCCAGATATCAATGTATCCGCTTCGTTGAACAATTTCCCACATATACATCAGATCGTCGGCATCCATGCCCGGCTCATAATATGAAGAGGGATTAATGATAAACAGGTTGTCGGACTGGTTTTTTAAATGCTCGATAAAACAGCTCATTATCTTTTTTGCCACATCAATTTTGCCCGGGATGGAACCGATGATGCCCGAGTAGAACATTACCGTCATATTTTTGGTTTTGGCCTGCTTCATTTTGGAAATAATTTTATCGGCTTTTTCTTCAAGATCCGTGTGGCTGAAATTGATAAAATCCGGGTGTCTGGGTTTAAAGACAATGTCCAGTCTGTTGTCTTTTGCGCAGATATTGAGTACATCCCGGGTAAACCTGAAATGGGTACGGATCAGCCGGTTTCTTTGTCTTTGCCCCCTTGACACCACGCAGTCCACCTCTTTGAAAACCCGTGAAAAGGTGGTGGAGACCAGCAGAAGATTCAGTGCTTCCTGGGTACCGTCGGATATCACATACAGATGTTCATCCTGTTTCAGGCGCTGGACCAGCTTGTTTTTGCTGATGGTTTTGTCGTGGATGAAATGGGCCTGGTCCAGGGCCTTGGCAAGAACCGGGTCTGTACGCGTGTCGGTCAGGCAGACTTTTTTAAAAAACGGTCCTTCCTTGACCGCAAGGATCACCACATGGCCAATGTTGGCAAGGAACTGGGCAATGGCAATGTCCGCCACCACATCCCCGGACTCGTCGGTAAGCCACAGAATTTTTGATTTTGGCCTATTCACCAGCTCAAGAAGACGTTCCATGCCGTTGCCGGTAATTCTGGCTTTAAACAACGCTTTTATGGCCGAAGACGAGGGAACCCTGAAATTGTCATCCTGCCATAGGGCAGAGGCCGTCAAAAGGGAGAGCCGCCGTGTGAACTCTATCTCATTGATTTTTACCTTAACCTGTTTGAGCGTCAATCCATCCATGGTGTCAATGGCCCCGTTAACTTCGTTTAAGGCTTTTTTAAAGGTTTCCGAGACCATGAATCTGTATGCCCTGGCATTTTCCTTTCTTTTGCGGCTTTCATAGGGATCTTCTATATGGGTGCGGCTCAAAAAAATTTGAAACAGGCGTTTTTCAAGCCGGGAGGGTATGAGCAGCCGGCTTTGAATTTCGTTGTCATATTTTATTTGTATCAGGCTGGATAAGAATGCGCGGTCATATTCTGAATCAATGAACTCTTTGATAATGGCGAGAATTTTGTCAAGTACCTCACGGTAACGGTTGAACAGAAACCTTGGCCTTTTCCGGGACATAATCGCAGCAAACATGGTATCGGAACAGGGATAGAATCGTTCTTCGTTTTCCGTGTACACCATGAATTCCACCTGCTCCCGGGACCCGACTTTCGTGGGGTAGGCAAATGGATCAATATGGTTTTCAAGGAAAAACGCCGTAAACCATGCGTACTGTTCCGGATCGGTATTGACGGGGTTAGATTCAGCTTCACAGGATGCCATTTTTTCTCCTTGGGTGTTATAAAGACAGATCAAAGAACAATAAAGAATCCAGCGGTCACAAAGGCCGTTCAGGGCCGTTCTGGGTCCTGTGGCAGCGAAAGGGATACTATCATGCCCGGTTCTGTTTTTCAAACCAAGTCTCTCCTTCTTGTTTTTATTTTCATACAAAACATCCGGGACTGTTTTACCACAGGCCTGCCCAAGGGCTTGACCGGGATTGGGCCCCGGGGTATGGTTGACCCCAGAGATACGGAAAACGGACAAGCAAAACGGAAAAACAAAATGGATAAACAAAAAGGGTTAAATATCTTAGGCCTTGCCCCGTCCGCCACCCTTACGGATGCCCGCACCGCCTTTCGCAGGCTTGCCAAAACCTGGCACCCGGACAGGTTTGCAAAAGATCCCCTGAAAGCAAAGATTTCAGAAGAAAAAATGAAACAGGTTAATGAAGCCTTTCATTTTCTGCTGCCCCTGCTGCCGGATACAGTTGTCGGGCAGGGCGTCGGGCAACCCTCTGCAGATTCTATCCATGGCTGTGCCCCGGCCTATTGCAGTGGAAAAAAGTCCCGGGGCTTTTTTTCCTCCCTGACTGCCGGTTTAAAAAAATGCTGTCATGGGAGACAAGGGGCAAAGGTTCGGGGAACAGGCAGCACCGGGCAAACGCACAAGCCCGGGTCCCATTGCCAGGCAGGAACCGCCGCCAGATCGGGGAAAACAGAATTTGAAACAGTATTCCGGAACGCGGTTCATCATAACCAGGCAGGCACTAAACCTTTGCTTCGTTCAAAAACAAGGACCCCAGGTCGCTATGCCGACTATAGAAAGTACTTTGATCCGGTGCCGGGGCGCCCGGGAAACATGGGTTACATGAAAAACCGGGGCCTGGGCCCTGTGGCGGAAATCAGTCCGATTTCACCGGTATCACCGGTGACAAGACATTGATACACCCTGCCGTGGGGAATCGGGTGATGCGTATGCCTGTTATGCCTTCTGTCGAAGGGGAGCAGCCAGGTCAGCCACTGTGCCGGCAAAGTCTTTTTCCAGCCTTGCCGTAAAATTTTCCCATTCCAGGCCGAACCGGTAAAAGGCCGTAGCTGCCAGTTTTTTGGTGATGATGGCGTTCCGGTATCCCTGCATGGGATCGGTATTGAGGATGTCTGTGATCCGTTTTTTGCCCATCAGATTGACCAAGCTTTCGGGAATATAGGCTGCCAGGATTTTCCAGACCAGGGCTTTCTGTTTTAATATGGTGTTGAGCCGGGTTTGGAATGTTTCCTGAAGATCCAGGATCTCTTCCCCTGCCTTATCTGATTGGGCAAAGAGGGGAATGTCCGGATCTGCTTTGCAGCGGCGGATTAATATTTTTGTTTCCGCGGCTGCATGGGTTTCAACCAGGCCCAGGATCTCTTGAATCAGGGCACTGCATACTTTAGAATCCTCAAGTATGGCAGCCTCGTATTGGTCCCCGAGAAGGAAACCCGGGAGGACTTCAGCCATGACCGAGGAGAATACGCCGCCCTTGTTGGCAGTGGTGTCCTTGAGATGGCGGATGCAGGTGTTTGCGGCAATATACCGGCGGGCGTTGTTGTCGAAAAAGAGGCCGGCGCCTTCCACGATAAATTCAAGTTCCTTGAAATTTTCCAGAAAGGATGTGACCGTGCTTCCGGTGACGCTCCCTTTGAATCCGCCACAGGGCAGACAGGCCCGGATACCGGCCCTGCGGATGTAAGTTCTCATTTCCGGGTCAAAGAGGAAGTCCCTGTGAAAGAGGGCGCTGTCTTCGATCACGGTGCCGTCGGGCAGGAAGATACGCGCGGCCGTGGCCGGTACCTTGAATCCCTCGGGGGAGAGCATGTCCGAAGGAAAGGCCAGGGTGCTTGCGGCGAAGCCGGTACGGGCGGCTAGGACCAGTTTTTCCAATTCGCCGGGATCCAAACCGGCCGGATCAAAGAGGACGGCCTCATTGTCTATGGCCAGGCAGATGCGGCCCTGGCAGCAGAGCAGTTCATTGCCCCCCAGCTGGCCGCCGGGTCCCCCGATGACCATGAGATTCAGATCTTTTTCCCGAACGTTATGGTGGTGGATCAGGGTGCGGAAGGCCGCCATCATCGCCGTGGTGGTCATGCCCATGGTTCTGATTTTTCCGCTGATTTTTTTCCGGATTTTTTCCGGATCCTGGGTGACCAGCTGGGACTTTCCATCAATCTGCAGGTCGCTTAGGCCGTTTCCGGCCGGCAGCAGCCCGAACAGGTTGCCGTTGTCCAGGAAACCGTAATTATCGTGGGGGATGCCGCAGCCTTTTTCCGTGGCAATGGTCCGCCAGTGGGAACAGCCCCGTTCCTTTGCCCTGAGGGCCACGGTATCCATGAGGCCTGCCGTGCCCCGGTCCGGTTCGAAAAAAAGTATTTCAGGCTGGCCGTAATAATCCATTACATGTTCATTGGGAAGCGTGAGATCCAGGATGCCTTCGGTGAAATCCAGCACTGCATCCCTGGGGTATTCCCCGTAGACCGGGTGGGGAACGATCACGCCGGCGGCACCGTCTTCGCAGATGTCCTTATGCTTGAGCCGCCGGTCCCGGGGCCCCAGAATAAAGCTGAGCAGGGCCGGGTTTTCGATCTGCCTTTCATGGGCCGCCGGACTGCCTGTTACCAGACGCAGACCGCCCCGGGCAATGTCGGCGGACCGCATGTGGGTGCCTGAGGCATAGTGGCCGTTGATAAAGAAAATCCCGTACACAGGCCGGTTGTATACCAGGGGATCCAGGATGCCGCTGTCCAGGCGGAAGCTGTAGGCCCGTTTGCCCGGGGAATAAAAATTGGTCTTCTGACAGTTGGTCACAAGTCTTGCCATGAACCGGAAGATCTGCAGGGCTGTGGGGTGTTCTGTGAGGCGGGTCCGGCACATCCGGTGGAACGTCTCAAGTTGTTCCGCAGGGTCAGTTGCCGACCGAAGGGGGGCCAGGGCCGGGTCAAAGCGAAGGGCGAATAATTCATATAAGGCTTTGAGCAGGCCGGGGCGGGCCGTGGCAGCGGCTTTGATGGTTCGGGTGTCAAAGGCGGCCCGGGCCGCCTCGTGGATCCGGGCGGCAAAGGCCTCTTCACAGGCCCTGTCATCCAGGCGGGACATGATGGCCCAATCACTTTGGGCCGTGCTTTCCGAGAAGATGAATATCCGGGCAAAGTCAATGGCATTGCCGGCAAAAAGCATTTCCTTGTAGGCCAGTTTTCCTTCCACGTAAAGGCTCGTGACCGGGCTCACATCAAAGGCCAGGAAATCCTGAATGTCCCGGATCAGTTCGGTTTCCCGGGTCCGTGAAATTTCTCCCCGGATATAGAGGGAACAGATGGACGAGGGCACATCGGTGTCGTCCCAATAGGGCTCCCAATAGGCCCGCATGAGGGTGAAGCCGTGGTCCTTGAGCATTTGCCGGAAAATGGGGATTTGGGGGGTGGCAAAATTCGAGTTGAACATGATCCGGGTTTCCGCGGTGGCCGGCAGATTAAAGGCTTCCACCAGGGGCGTCACCGATGCCTTGCTGTCCTTTAGGAATTTTTCATACCGCATGCGGGTGGATTCGGGGGTTGCGGTGTAATCCCCGGCAAGGTTGAAAAGAAAGGGAGACTGCCTGAACTCATTTTTGGTGAAATCGTTTACCGTTTCCGGCCGGAAGATATAGGTGTAGTATTCATTTTCCCGGCTGTAGTAATATTCCCTGCGGTGGCCGGATATCATGGTTTCCATCAGTTTTTCCATGGCGTCCCGGGTTTCCCGGGTGGCGATGCGGATCCGCTGGACTTCACTGCCTTGCCCCAGGTCAAAGTCGATGTGGGCCACCCGGCCCACCAGGACAACCCGGTCATCCTGGACAGCAATGCTGGAGGTGATGGAGGAGAGGATCTGCTTGAGGGAGTCCTTGGTGATATTTTCGAAAAAATAGCTGGGAAGCCCCAGGTCATTGAGCAGGATCCCTGCGGCCAGATTGATGCCATGGGCCGTGATCAGGCCCTGGGCGGAAAGGTCGATGACCGCTTCGTAGAGAATCCTGATATTGAGGTTGAGTGCGTCGGCGCGGTCAATGATATGGGGGGACTGGCTGACGTCGGGCAGCAGGTTGCCCATGGGTGTTCCTCCATGCGGGTTACAGGCCGGACAGGTAAGATGTCAGGTTGATTTTTTTATTGGTGATGCCCAGCTTTCTGCGGATGTGGTTTCTATAGGTTTCCACGCTGCGGTGGGAGAGGTTGAGCATTTTCCCGATCTCCTTGGAGCCCAGGCCGGTGCGGATCATATTGCAGATTTCGTTTTCCCTGGGGGTAAGGCGCTGGTGGAGCCGGGAGATTTTGGTGCCAAAGGAGGAGGTGAGCCGGGCGATGTTTTCTTCCAGATGGCGCAGGTATTCTTTGTCCAGATCCGATCCCCGGTCTTCCATTTTTTTGACCAGGGGCAGCAGCAGATTTTCCACATTGGCCAGGACCCGCTCTTCCAGGTCCGCTTTTTCCTCCCGAAGCTGGTTCATCACTTCCCGCAGGGCAATGTTTTTTTCCTTGAGCTGCTGGTTCTGTTCCTTGAGCTTGCGCCGGGATTCCCTCAGTTCGGTTTCCGCCATTTTCCGCTCAATGGTCCGGCCGAGATGTTCGGCCACGGCATTGATCAGGGACCGTTCTTCGGCCAGAAAAGCGCCCTCGTCCAGGTCAGGGCGCTTTTCCAAATAACAGACCGTGAGGATGCCCATGGGTTCGCCGTAGGCAATGATTTCAGCCTGCTGTTTCCAGAATGTATTTTTATAATTTGTCGTGCGGAAACTCTGGTCGTTGATGAGGAGCTGGGCGCATGTGATCTCCGGGTACTGCCAGGATGGGGGAATGATATCCACCACCTTCTGGAAGGTATCTTCCAGGGACAGTCCGGTTTGTTCCTGGATTTTGGAAATACCGTACAGGCAGTTGATTTCCTTCATACGTTCCTGGAGATTGTGGGCCTGCTGCTTGAAGATCATCTCCATACGCCGGTGATCCTGCTCCAGTTGTTCCAGCTCCCGGTTGCGGCGGACCAGGGTGTCGATATCTGGCTGCTCCACGGTGTGACTCATTGCCTCCCCATCCCTCCCCAGCGTTTTCCAGCCGCCCGGATATAAACAGGGCGGCTGATTCCGATATGGACCGGATATACCAGGATTCTACGGGTTATACAAGACCCTGGTCCAACATGGCGTTGACCACTTTGGTGAAACCGGCAATGTTGGCCCCGGCCACGTAGTTGCCTTCAAAGCCATACTCGGCACAGGCATCCACGCAGGATGTATGAATGGATTTCATGATGCCCTGCAGCCGCCTGTCCACCTTTTCCCGGGTCCAGGCCCGGCGTACGGCGTTCTGGGACATTTCCAGGCCGGATACGGCTACTCCGCCGGCGTTGGCCGCTTTGCCCGGGGCGTAGAGGATTTTGTGGTCCACAAAGAGGTCCACCGCGTCCGGGGTGGAGGGCATGTTGGCCCCTTCGGCTATGACAAAAACACCGTTTTCAATGAGGTTGGCTCCATCTTTGCCGTTGATTTCGTTCTGGGTGGCAGAGGGGAAGGCGCAGTCTGCCTTGATGGTCCACAAGGGATTGTAATCCAGGGCCGCATTTGTCTCGGTGTATACGGCTTCCGGATATTTTTCCGCGTATTCCTTGATTCGGCCGCGCCTGATATCTTTCAATTCCATGACCCAGGCCAGTTTTTCCCGGTCAATGCCTGTTTCGTCGTAGATGAACCCGGTAGAGTCCGACAGGGTGACGGCTTTACCTCCCAGGTCCAGAATTTTTTCCACGGTATACTGGGCCACGTTGCCGGAGCCGGAAACCAGGCAGGTTTTGCCTTCCATGCTGTCGTTGCGGGTGGCCAGCATTTCAGCGGCAAAATAGACAGCACCGTAGCCCGTGGCTTCCGGGCGGATAAGGCTGCCGCCCCAGTCCAGGCCCTTTCCCGTGAGCACCGATGAAAATTCATTGCTCAGTCGCTTGTACTGTCCGAAAAGATAGCCGATTTCCCTGCCGCCCACGCCGATGTCCCCGGCGGGCACGTCTGTGTTGGGGCCGATGTGGCGGTAAAGTTCGGACATGAAAGACTGGCAGAAGCGCATGACTTCATTATCGGATTTTCCTTTGGGGTCAAAGTCGGATCCGCCTTTGCCGCCGCCTATGGGCAGGGTGGTCAGGGCATTTTTAAAGACCTGTTCAAAGGCCAGGAACTTGAGTATGGACAGGTTCACCGAAGGGTGGAAACGCAGCCCGCCCTTGTAAGGACCGATGGCCGAATTCATTCCGATGCGGTAACCGCGGTTAACCTGGACGGTTCCAGTGTCGTCCATCCAGGGCACCCGGAACATGACGACCCGTTCAGGCTCGGCCAGGCGCTCCAGGATTTTGGACTGGCGGTATTCGAGGTTGCGGTCCAGAACGGGCTGTACGGTTTCAAGCACTTCCCGGACAGCCTGGTGGAACTCTTTCTGATCAGGGTCTTTGGCTATGATTTTATTCAGTTCTTCTGACATGGTCTACCTTTCCTTTGAGATGTGAGTATTGTCAATCAAGTTGTTGAGATCAATGAGATCAAATTGTTAGGCATTATCCGCAAAAAAAATCAGTAGCGGGGAACTCATTCATCCTGTATGTGATTGTCTGTTTTTCCGGCGTCAATGATGACGCTACGGGAATGTTTTCCATCGACTTTAATCAGCAGGGGGCGGTTCAGGCGCATATGACGGATGAACCCCTCGTCCCGGACAGTGCGGCAACCGGCAAGGTTTTCCAGGTCGATGCGGTCGGAAGCCTCCGGATTCACGGTGATATAGGGAACGCCCCGGGCAGTGATGGTGTTAAAAAAATGGGAGCCCCAGGAGGCATCGGCATGGATGGTGCCATCCCGGATTTCCACGATGGCACCGGCACCGGAGATCTGCTGCCAGTCAACCGGGATGCCCAGCCAGGGATCCGATGATCCCCACCGGCCCGGACCGGCCAACAGAAACCGGCGGTTGGTCTTGGCCAGTTCCGCATTGATGCGGCTGATCTGCTGTGCCATATCCGGGGTTTTACCCCCCTCAAAAGTCTTCGGGTTGACATAAACGATGTCCCGGATGGTGTCCAGGGTGCCGTTCCCCAGTGCCGAGGTGGAGACGCAGACAGCTTCGTCGAGATCTTCTCTGGTGATCAGACTGGTGTCCCGTGGGCTGGACATGGGCCGGACCTGGAGCAGGGAAATCTTCCAGGGTCGTTCTGATTTGTCCGGGATGTCGGCGGTGAACTCCAGCTCTATTGGGCCGCCGGCATCATGAGCCAACGCTGTCAGGAGATCGTTTACCAGGGCGGTAAGGGGCGGAGTTCCGTATTTCAAAACCTGGGCAAAATTTATGATTTTAGGCCCCCTGCAGTACCAGGTATCCCGAATCCGGTCCTCTGCAGGCATATAGGTGGCGGCCAGGGCCTTGACCGGAGCCTCTTCCACGGCCTGGGCCAGGTCCCGACGTTCCAGGTTGGAACAAATGCCGAAGCGCAGGGTCTCCGGGTAGCCGGCCATTCTAAGGGCATAAAAACGGTTTTGTGTTTTTTCCAGAAAATCCCGGGTTCCGGAAAATTGGGGCGTGGCCCGGGGATGTTTGGGAAAAACCCTGAAACTCTGCTCCCCCTGGGCCAGGGTGTGGCCTAAACCCAGTGCCAGGTTCAGGACACCCTCATCGGCTTTGGCATTGGCTGCAGGGTAAAAATTCAGGGAGTGGGCCGTGCCCGAGATGGCTGGGTAGAAAAAGTCTTTGTACCGGCTGCCGGCGACTTCCTGGATCATAACGGCCATGCTGTCCCTGAAGGGAAGGATCGTTGTGCTGCGCACAAAGGCCCGGGCCTTTTTATAGTATGCAGAGGCATAAACCAGCTTGACTGCGGTGGCAAGATGGGACAGGCGGATGTCAGGGTCGGCATGGTTGTTGGGGATCATATAGGTTTTGTACAACCCGGCGCAGGGATGGGTCACGGCATCTTCCAGAAGGCTGGAGGAGCGCACGGCCAAGGGGGCATCGGTCGCGGCCAGATAGGTTTCCAAATGCCGGAGAATCTCCCGGGGCAGGGGTGCGACCGGCATGGTTGTGAACTAGCTGGTGTAAGTCCAGCCATAGCCCTTGAAAGGAGGGAATATGTAGGCAAAGGCAAGGGTGCCCGAAGAAACTTTCCGAATCTGCCCGAGGAGGGATAA
>NZ_JBFXHE010000026.1:0-23098 GCF_050177295.1 Desulfobacter sp. | reverse complement strand
GGCGGACATGGCAAAAATTCTTAAGTCAAAAGGGGCCCAGGCTATCCATTTGTGCACCTGTGCATTTGCGTCCAAAACCCCAGAGGGGTGGGATAAGACCCAAGGCGGGTTCTGTCCGGACATTGAAGAGATCGCGGCTAATATTTCCCAGGCCTCAGGCCTGCCCTGCATCCTGGGAACGGCCCACCTGCCCAAGGATTATTCCCCGCTAACCTTTGAGTAAAAAAGAGACAAACACTACTCACATCCCGGGGAACAACAGAGGCCTGGGTGACATGGGTGGGAATCGTCCGGGTCTGGCGGACTGTTCCGCAATGGCCTGGGCAATGGGGACATTCAGGGCAAACAGAGTGGCTGCGGTCTCTTCTGTAACCGCAGCCACTGGAGCCATGTTTGCGGCCATTTCTTCCGACGCCCCAGCCACCCTGCTGACCCTTTTTGTTACAAATTTGAATCCTATATGCTATAACACCCAAGGATTGACCTAAAACGCAGTTCAAGGAGAATGGTTCGGTCTGAACAGTGGCGGATTTTAAAACACATCTTACCGTGGCAAGCATCGGAAGCAGCATTGCGGCGACAATGCTGCTTGCATCGGCCATTGCATCCCCCCAGGAAGTGCTGCTTTACTTTATTCTCGGGGTGGTGGGCGGCCTGTTGCCGGACATTGATTCAGACAATTCTTTAACGGTCCGGCTGGTGTTTACATTTAGTGCGACATTGATATCGTTTTTAGTCATGTTCAGACACCGGGTGGATAACACCGTGATAGAGCTGTTCATCATCTGGGCGGCAAGTTTTGTTTTTATAAAATTTTTTATTTTTTCCTTGTTTACGAAGCTGACGGCACACCGGGGCATTATCCATTCCATACCTGCGGCAGTGGTCTTTGGATGCATGGCTGCAATCGGCCTGAACCGCGTGTTTTATTTCAACGATTTTGTATCCTGGATGGCCGGGGGATTTGTTTTTGGCGGTTCGATTCTGCATCTTATACTTGATGAACTGTACAGTTTTAATTTTTTTAGTTTGAAAATGAAAAAATCCTCAGGCACGGCGTTTAAATTCGGAAGCATTGGGAATATCAAAGCAACCATCAGCATCTATATGCTCATTGCCGTCTTGTTTGTGGCTATGCCCAGCCACAACCGGTTTTTCTCCGTGATTTTTGCCCTTCAAACCTATGAGCAACTCGAGTTTTTTCCCAGTGGAAAATGGTTCAGCCAGCTGTGTGCCGAGCTTGGAAAAACAGATATCTTAAAAAATAAGGGCACTAAAAGCCTCTGACCTGCCTTGGGCAGTCTAAAAAGATGGGCGTGCAAGGGTTTAACCCCTGCCGGAATTCCCGAAAGTATCATGACAAAAACAAAATTGGATTTTTGACTTTTGGATTCAGGATGCATATATTAATGCGCTAATTTGATGCAAAGGAGAGGTAATCGCAGATGCATATAAGAGTAGGCACAGGAACCGATGTTCATGAGTTGGTGGCCGGACCCAGGCTGGTCATCGGCGGGGTCGAGATCGACCACCCCATGGGCCTGAAAGGACATTCGGACGCGGATGTGCTGCTTCATGCCGTTTGTGACGCCCTTTTAGGGGCTGCGGGCCTGGGTGACATCGGCGAACACTTTCCAGATACAGATCCGGCATATAAAGGCATGGACTCCACCCGGTTTCTGCATATATGCAAAGGGAAAATTCAGGATAAGGGCTTTATGGTCGCCAATCTGGACTGCACCATCTTTGCCCAGGCCCCGAAAATGAGTCCCCATAAAAAGGCCATGGCCGCCTGTATTGCCAAGGTTCTGGAATTGTCCCCGGACTGTGTGAACATCAAGGCCACCACCACCGAGCATCTGGGATTTATCGGCAGACAGCAGGGCATTGCAGCCCAGGCCACGGTACTGCTGTATAAAAATGGAAGTTAAGATACTACAGGATACACAGCAATGAGTTTACGGATTTATAATACCCTGAGCGGGAAAAAAGAAGCGTTTGTTCCAATTACAGCCAATAAGGCCGGCATGTATGTGTGCGGCCCCACTGTATATGACACCAGTCATATCGGGCATGCCAGGTCCGTGGTGGTGTTTGACGTGGTGTACCGGTGGCTGATGCAGCTCGGGTATGAGGTGACCTACGTGCGTAATTTTACGGATGTGGATGATAAGATTATCAAAAAATCCAATGAGACCAGCCTTGCCTGCACTGCCATCACCACAAAATATATTGATGAATTTCACAATGAAATGGACGCGCTCAATGTGCTTCGGCCCACCATCGCGCCCAAAGCCACCGAGCACATTGATCATATTATCCGTTTTGTCCAGCGTCTCATTGACCTGGGCAAGGCCTATCATGTGGCGGGCGGGGATGTCTATTTTTCCATTTCATCTTTCAGTGAATATGGAAAACTGTCCCGCCGCAACCCTGATGATATGCAGGCAGGCGCCCGGATTGCCGTGGACGATAAAAAAAGAAGTCCTCTGGATTTCGCCCTGTGGAAACCGGCCAAACCCGGAGAACCTTCCTGGGACAGCCCCTGGGGAAAGGGCCGGCCTGGCTGGCACATTGAATGTTCTGCCATGAGTTACGAATACCTTGGCGAAAGCTTTGATATTCACGGCGGGGGCAAGGACCTGATTTTTCCCCACCATGAAAACGAAATTGCCCAGAGCGAGGCTGCCTTTGGCGTACCCTTTGTCAAATACTGGATACACAACGGATTTGTGGATATCAACAATGAGAAGATGTCCAAGTCTTTAGGCAACTTCACCATGATCAAGGAGGTTCTGGCCGACTATAGTCCGGAAGTGATCCGCATGTTTCTGCTGTCCAAGCATTACCGGTCCCCCATTGATTACAGTGAAAACAGCATGCGTGAGGTCTGTGTGGGCCTTGACCGTATTTATGCTTTTCTGGCGCGTCTGGACAAGGCTGGCATTGCTCCGGAATCCGCCGGAGAGGAACACGGTTCTTTGTGGACGGATATTGTTGAGGCGTTGAACGATGATTTCAATTCAGCCAAGGCCATGGCCGGAGTTTTTGACGCGGTCAAGAAGGGCAATAAGCTGCTGGATGATGCTGATGACGCGCCCGGGCAAAATGACATAAAAATGCTGGCCGGTATTTATGCAGATATCAGGGCCGCTTCAAAAATCCTGGGCATTTTTATGATGTCCGCTGCTGACTATTTTGGGGCCAAAAAGGACAGGGCCATGGCAGACCAGGATGTGGACTCTACCATGATTGACGGCCTTATTGCCGAACGGGCCGCTGCCCGGAAGTCTAAAAATTTCGCCCGGGCCGACGAGATCCGGGACCAGCTTTTGGCAATGAAAATTGTGCTGGAGGATGGGTCCCAAGGCACAACCTGGCGCATTGAATAACAGCCACGGGTTGAGCCTGGTCTGTAAACACCCGGGCTCAACTCACAATGCAGGGCTAAAATCAGCGCCGCAGGCGCTTCCCCTTCTTGTCTCTAGTTTCTTGTCGCCACCTTTGCCCAGGTGTCCCTGAGGGTGACCGTGCGATTGAAAACCGGTTTTTCAGGGGTGCTGTCCTTTGAATCCAGGCAGAAGTAGCCTAACCGTTCAAACTGGTAAACCGCTTCAGGTTCAGCGTTTTCAAGGCTTCTTTCCAGTTTGGCGTTTTCCAGAATTTCAAGGGAGTCGGGATTGAGGTTTTCCACAAAATCCTGGCTGTCTCTTTCCGGATTCTCATCCTTGAAAAGCCTGTCATAAAGCCGGACTTGCGCATCTATGCAGTCCTGGGCATTTACCCAGTGGATGGTGCCCTTGACCTTTCTGCTGTCCGGGGCATTGCCGCCGCGGGTTTCAGGGTCATAGGTACAGATCAGTTCAATCACTTCCCCTGCCTCGTTTTTAATGGCCTCTTTGCAGGTGATCAGGTAAGCGGCCCGCAGGCGCACTTCCCGGCCCGGTCCCAGGCGGAAGAATTTTTTGGGGGGATTTTCCATGAAGTCGTCCTGCTCCACATAGAGATGCTTGGAGAAACTGACTTCCCGTTTGCCGGCTTCCGGTTTCTGGGGGTGGTTCATGGCTGCCAGGGTTTCGGTCTGTCCTTCGGGATAATTTTCCAGGGTGACTTTCAAGGGCCGGATAACGCCCATGGCCCGGGGGGAATTTTCGTTGAGGTCGTCCCGGAGGCAGGATTCAAGCAGGCTCATGTCAATGCGGCTCTCTTTTTTGGAGACCCCGATCACATCACAGAAATTACGGATGGCAGACGGGGTATATCCACGCCGGCGCATGCCTTCCAGGGTGGGAAGTCTGGGGTCATCCCACCCGGATACCATACCTTCGCTGACCAGGCGCTGCAGCTTTCTTTTGCTTAACACCGTATAGTTGATATTCATCCGGGCAAATTCAATCTGCTGGGGATGGCAGGGTATGGTTATATTGTCCAGGAACCAGTCGTACAGTGGCCGGTGATCTTCAAATTCCAGGCTGCACAGGGAGTGGGTGATCCCTTCCAGGGCATCGGAGATGCAGTGGGTGAAGTCGTACATGGGATAAATGCACCATTTGTCCCCGGTGCGGGGGTGGGGTGCTTTTTTGACCCTGTAGATCACCGGGTCCCTCATGTTGATGTTGGGAGAGGCCATGTCGATTTTGGCCCGCAGGATGTGCTCGCCTTCATCAAATTCTCCTTCTTTCATCCGCCGGAACAGATCCAGGTTTTCCCCAACGCTTCTGTCTCTGTACGGGGAGTTTTTGCCCGGCTCGGTGAGGGTGCCCCGGTATTCTTTCATCTCCTCTGCGGACAGACTGCACACATAGGCTTTGCCCTTTTTTATCAGTTCAACGGCAAAGTCGTGGAGGGCGTCAAAGTAGTCTGATGCATAGAACGGGGTATGATAGTCAAATCCCAGCCATTTGACGGTTGACATGATGGAATCAATGTAAATCTGTTTTTCCTTGGCCGGGTTGGAGTCATCAAACCGCAGGTTGCACTTCCCGTTAAACTGCTGGGCCATTTTAAAGTTCAGGCAGATGGATTTGGCATGACCAAGGTGCAGAAAGCCGTTGGGTTCCGGCGGAAAGCGTGTGACCACGCGGCCGTTGTTTTTATTGCCGGCAAGATCTTCTTTGATAATATTTTCAATAAAATGCCCTTTGGCGGTTTGTGTTTCCATTTGTTCTTCTTTCCAGATGGGTTCATAAAAAAATTTAATTAGATGAATCTAAATATCATATCCATATTAAGGATTAAAGGGTTTCGTGTATTGGCCGGTTTTCAGAAGAACCAGGGTACAAGCCTCCTGAACCTTGATTCCGGCGGATTTGAGCTTTTCATAGGCTTGGGGATTTTCCGTGCCGGGATTGAAGATCACCCGTTGGGGTTTGATGTCCAGAATCTGGTCAATAACTTTGTCCTGCCGGGCCGGGCTCAGGTACATGGTCACCGTGTCAATGGACTGGGGAATGTCGGAAAGCGTATGATAAACGGTTTTGCCTTCAATAACTTCGTGTTTGGGGGCTACGGGTACAGGGCTGTGTCCATATTCTTCCAGCATGGTCTGGGCCTTATTGGAATATCTGTCCTTTAAGGGGCTTGCACCTACCACGGCAACGGTCTCTTTTTTTTCTTCCATGGGTTTTGTACCTCCGGTGTGGTATAAATAATTTTTCACTCAACCACTATAAGTATCTGTCCGGAACAAAGGAAAGTACAGGAAAAATTTATGGGACTGTTTAATTTGGTGTCTCCCTATGGCCCGGCCGGCGATCAGCCAAAGGCCATTGGTTATCTGGTCCAGGGGGTAAGGGATGATGAAAAATACCAGGTGCTTTTGGGGGTGACAGGGTCGGGCAAGACCTTTACCATGGCCAACATCATCAGCCAGGTGGAAAAGCCAAGCCTGGTCATTGCGCCCAACAAGACCCTGGCGGCCCAGCTTTACAATGAGTTCAAGATGCTGTTCCCGGATAATTGCGTGGAGTATTTTGTCTCCTATTATGATTATTACCAGCCTGAAGCCTATATTCCGTCCTCGGATACCTATATCCAGAAGGACTCATCCATCAATGAACTGATTGATAAAATGCGGCACTCGGCCACCCGGAGCGTTCTGGCCAGAAAGGATGTGATCGTGGTGGCGTCGGTCTCCTGCATTTACGGTCTGGGTGCGCCCGAGGAGTACCTGGATCTGCGGGTGACCCTGGACAGGGACATGGAGATTTCACGGGAGGATGTGATCCGCAAATTTGTGGATATCCAGTACACCCGCAATGACGTGGATTTCCACCGGGGCACTTTCCGGGTCCGGGGGGACCGGCTGGAGATTTTTCCGGCCTACGAGGAAGACAAGGCCGTTCGCATTGATTTTTTCGGGGACACCATTGAAGAGATCAATGAGATTGATGCCTTGAAGGGTACGGTAATCAACCGTTTTGACCAGATGATCATCTATCCGGCCTCCCATTATGTGACCAATAAAAAGACCCGGAAACAGGCGGTTCAAAGCATTGTGGCCGAACTCAAGGAGCGGCTGGCCTATCTGAATGAACAGAACCTGCTGGTGGAGGCCCAGCGCCTGGAGGAGCGCACCCGGTACGATCTTGAGATGCTGGAGGAGATCGGGTATTGCAACGGCATTGAAAATTATTCCCGGCATCTTACAGGCCGGGCCCCGGGCCAGCCGCCACCCACGCTTCTGGATTATATGGATCAGGATTTTCTGCTTTTTTTTGACGAAAGCCATATTTCGGTCAGCCAGCTTGGGGCCATGTACAAGGCAGACCGCTCCAGAAAGGAGACCCTGGTCAAGCATGGGTTCCGCCTGCCGTCTGCCGTGGACAACCGGCCTATGAAATTCGAGGAGTTTAAAGCCCGGGTGCCCCGGACCATTTTTGTCTCTGCCACCCCCGGGGACTATGAACTGGAAAAAGCAGGTGTCCGGGTGGCCGAGCAGATTGTCAGGCCCACGGGCCTGCTTGATCCCCCGGTGGAGATCCGGGATGCCAAAACACAGGTTGACGACCTGTACCAGGAGATCCTCAAACGGGTGGAAGCCCGGGAGCGTGTGCTTGTCACAACGTTGACCAAACGCATGGCCGAGGACCTTACCGATTACTATTCAGACCTGGGGCTCAAGGTAAAATACCTGCATTCGGACATCGGCACGGTGGAGCGCATTGATATTATCCAGGACCTGAGAAGAGGTCTGTTTGATGTGCTCATCGGCATCAATTTGTTGCGTGAAGGCCTGGATATCCCGGAAGTCTCCCTGGTGGCCATTCTTGATGCGGACAAGGAGGGTTTTTTACGCTCTTTTCGTTCCTTTATCCAGATTTTCGGCCGGGCCGCCCGCAATGCCTATGGCCGGGTGATCATGTATGCGGAAAAAGAGACCGGTTCCATGCAACATGCCCTGGCTGAAACCCGCCGCCGCCGCAAAATTCAGAATGCATATAACCAGGCCCACGGCATTACACCGGCCACCATCAGCAAAAAGATCAACGCCTTTGATTACACCATGGCCGACATGAATGCCAATACCGTGGAAGCGGCTGTAAATGAGGAACTCAAAGCCTATGACGCAGATGAGCTGAACCTGGAAGATGTGATCCATGACCTTGAGGCAAAAATGAATCAAGCAGCAGAAAATCTGGAATTTGAGCAGGCAGCACAATACCGGGACAAGATCCGGGAACTGAAAAAGATCAAGGCAGCCCAGCCATGATAGAGGTGTCAGAATTAATTCCCCCCATTTGCTTTATCGATTTTTACATTATTGAAATTTTATTTTTACCAACCATCCTGTAAATTGTCATATGTACATGACAGCCGCATACTGAGTAAATTATTTAATAAAATTTAATTTGTTTCCTATTCCCCTGGAAGCTCTAACGCCACTATGAATAAAAACAAATCGTTTTATTGCAATTATGTAGCATTATTTTTTTATTTTTATAAACATATTTGAAATATACTGACTAACCAAGCGTTCTCTCGGATCGATATTGTTCTGGCGGGAAAATAAATTCTTTTTATTATGATATGTTAAAATAAATAATCGATTCTCCATAAGAATATGGCATGTCTATTGCTTTTTCACTTGAAATTTTTTGAATTAACAATAATGGAGCATGATTATGGTGAACAAGCAGCATATTCCTTTCGTTTTTGTAATTTTTGCAACGCCGCTGGCCGCAGCGGCTGGAGACGGTACGGTAATTGATAGCGGCAACACGAGCTGGATGTTGATTTCAACGGCCCTGGTTTTGCTCATGCTGCCGGGCCTGGCTATGTTTTACGGCGGCCTGGTACGGGCAAAAAATGTTCTGGGAACCATGATGCATACCTTTGTAGCCATGGCGGTGATCGGTGTGCTCTGGGTGGTCTGCGGATATTCATTGACTTTTGGAAAGAGCATTATGGGCGGATTTGTCGGATGGAACAGCGATTTCTTTTTTCTCAAAGGTATTGATGAAGCCGTGACCAACGGGATTCCTGAATATATCATTGCCATGTTCCAAGGAAAATTTGCCATCATCACGCCGGCTCTGATCAGCGGGGCTCTGGCAGAGCGGATCTATTTGCGAGGATATATCCTGTTTATTTCCCTATGGTTTCTGGTGGTTTACGCGCCACTGTGCCATTGGGTGTGGGCATCGGACGGCTGGTTGTTCAATTCCGGCGCAGCCGGGGTGATTGACCTGGCCGGGGGACTGGTTATTCATGTGTCGGCCGGTATCAGTGCCCTGGTGGCAGCTATATATATAAGGCCGAGACTGGGTCACCCCAAAATTTCCACCCCTCCGAACAATCTGACCATGACCCTCATCGGTGCCGGTTTGCTGTGGGTCGGCTGGTTTGGTTTTAATGCCGGTTCCACCCTTCAGAGCGGACTGGATTCAGCCAGGGCCCTGACCATGACCCAGATTTCTGCGGCAAGTGGCGCACTGGTCTGGCTGTGTATCGAAGGGATTATATACCGGAAGGCATCTGCGCTTGGTTTTGCGTCCGGCACACTGGCCGGCCTGGTGGTGATCACCCCGGCTGCTGCAGTGGTACAGCCATTGGGTGCTCTGTTCTTGGGCGCGGCATCGACTGTGACGTGTTTTTATGCGCTTCAGCTCAAAATAAAGCTGGGGTATGATGACACACTGGACTGTTTCGGAATCCACGGTGTAGGCAGCGCACTGGGCGTTCTTCTGCTCAGTTTTTTCATCCGCGATTCCTGGATGGCATCAGCCAGTGAAGCCGCCGGTCGGACCTGGACGGTTTTCGATCAGCTGTTGGTACAGCTCAAAGGGTTGGGAGCGACTATCCTGCTCGCCGGAGTTGCAACTATTATCCTGTGCATTATTGTGGAAAAAACCGTGGGCTTCAGACTGGATGAAGAAAGTGAATACACAGGACTTGACCAATCACTTCACGGCGAGAGGGGCTATGATTTCTCCTGATCAGTGAAAAAGTCCGGTGCCTTTTTACAGGTACCGGACCAGGATTCCATAGATCAAGACAACCCAGCCATGATTCCTGAGAAAATAAAAGAAAAATACGACCAGGCTCCCCATGCCCCCGGGGTTTATCTCATGCGGGACAAAAAGGGAAACATCCTTTATGTGGGCAAAGCCAAGGACTTAAAAAAGCGCCTGGCCTCATATTTTGTGAGAAAGGATCAGCCCGAGCCCAAGACAGCGGCCCTGCTGGCGCTAGTAGATGATTTTCACCTGGTGGTCACCCAGTCCGACCAGGAGGCTTTTATTCTGGAATCCAACCTGATCAAGGAAAATTCCCCTAAATATAATGTCATTCTCAAAGACGGCAAAAACTATCCGTTGCTGCGCATTGACATGAATGAACCCTATCCTTCCATCCAGCGGGTACGGCGTATTGAAAAGGACAAGGCCCTGTATTTCGGGCCGTATTCTTCCTCCAAGAGTGTGAATCAGACGTTAAAACAGATCCAGCGGATTTTTAAACTTCGAAAATGCCGGGACGCCCAGTTTAAAAACAGGTCCCGGCCCTGCCTGAATTACCAGATCAAGGCGTGTCTTGGACTGTGCTGCAATGAGGTGGATCCTGGGGAATACCAGGCCAGGGTCAAGGATGCGGTATTGTTTCTCAAGGGACGAACCCGGGAGGTGATCCAAAAGCTGCGTCTTGAGATGGCCGAATTTGCGGGTATCCAGGCTTTTGAAAAGGCGGCCCAGGTCCGGGATACCATCTTTGCCGTGGAGCGGATCATGGAGCGCCAGGTGGTGGTGTGTACCGACGGCCGGGACCGGGATGTGCTTGGGCTTGCCTGGGGCCGGGACCGGGCTGTGGTGACAGTGATGCAGGTAAGGGCCGGGCATTTGATAAATACAGCCTATTTCCCTTTGGAGCTGGGATTCAAGGAACCCGATGAGGTGCTGGCCGCCTTTGTGACCCAGTATTATGAAAAAGCCGCCCAGATACCGGGATCAGTCCTGTTCAGCCATCTGTCTGACGACATGGCCCGGGCTGAAGCCCGGATCAGTGGGGCGGCTGATCACCGGGTACATTTCCATTATCCGGTCCGGGGAGAAAAGAAACGGCTCGCTGATATGGCGCGCCTCAACGCAAGGGCAGAGCTTGACAAAATTTTGGCAAGGGAGGAGGAGGCCCGGGCAGGGCTTACCATGCTCCAGCATCTTCTGGGCATGGACCGGCTGCCCGAACGTATGGAGTGCTTTGATAACTCCAATCTCCAGGGTAAAGACCCCGTGGCTGCCATGGTGGTGTTCACCGGTGGCAGGCCTGATAAAAATGCCTACCGTAAATTTATTATAAAGGATATTGAACACCAGGATGATTATGCCTATATGACCCATGTACTTTCCCGTCGATTCCGGCATGACCGGGAAGATATGCCCCTGCCTGACCTGCTGGTGGTGGATGGCGGTAAAGGACAGTTGTCCATGGCCGTGAGCGTGGTCAGGGAACTTAGGCTGGAAGGCAAATTTACCCTGGCAGGCCTTGCCAAGAAGGATGCTGACAAGGGCGAGAAAGCAGACAAGGTTTACCTGCCGGGACGGTCTAATCCGTTGAATACAGCCCAGTCTGCCAAGGCCCTTTTCCTTTTAGAGCAGATCCGGGATGAGGCCCACAGGTCTGCCATTACGTTCCAGCGCGCCCGCAGGGAAAAGCGGGGAAAACTGTCCGTCCTTGACGGAATTGCCGGGATCGGACCTAAAAAAAAGAAGCTGCTGCTCACCACCTTCAAGGGCATTGATAATATCCGCATCCAGTCGCCGGAGACACTGGCCGATCTTCCCGGCATTACGCTGGACATGGCAAAGAATCTGCTCCGGGTGTTGGCTGAATAAGCTGCAATCTGGTGGACATTTATGCTCAACTGTTTTATTAGACATTGTTTTGTTTCGACAAAATTTAATGATTGTATTATGATTCAAATTTTTGGCGAAAACCCAATTAACAACGGACCCGTCAGCTTTAAAGACCAGCGGGCCGGGAGAACAAGATGAACGACAGGTTTGAGGACGACAACACTCAGAATACTGATCAGGGCACCAATGAGATGAGCTTTGAACAGATGCTTGATGCCTATGATTCGAAAATCGGCCGGGAATTCAAGCCCGGGGATATGGTGGAAGGACAGATCATTTCCATCGGAGAAAATTCAGTTTACCTGGACACGGGGACAAAGTCCGACGGTGTGGTGGATAAGTCCGAGCTGCTGGATGAAAATGGTGAATTTCAGTA
The DNA here is from genome assembly GCF_050177295.1 of Desulfobacter sp. Classification (NCBI taxonomy): domain Bacteria; kingdom Pseudomonadati; phylum Thermodesulfobacteriota; class Desulfobacteria; order Desulfobacterales; family Desulfobacteraceae; genus Desulfobacter; species Desulfobacter sp. The sequence continues at coordinate 11,374 of NZ_JBFXHE010000026.1, read as the reverse complement.
TTCAGTGGGTGATATCCTCAAACTGTACGTGGTCTCCTTAAGCGAAAGCGAAGTGATTCTGTCCAAGGTGGTTTCCGGGGCCGGGATGGCTGCCATGATTGAAGATGCCTATCACGGGCATACCCCTGTTGAAGGCCGGGTGACCGGCGTTGTCAAAGGCGGTTTCGCCGTGGATGTTCTGGGAAAAAAGGCGTTTTGTCCGGTGAGCCAGATTGATGTCAAATATGTGGAAACCCCCGAGGATTACGTGGGCCAGACCCTCCATTTCCTGATTACCCGGTATGGGGAAAAGGGCAGGAATATTGTTGTCTCCCGCAGGGATCTTCTCAATGAACAGATCAGGGAAGAACGTGCCGCATTCATGAAAGAACTGGCCGAAGGGGATACGGTCCAGGGCAGGGTGACCAAGCTGATGTCCTACGGCGCTTTTATTGCGCTTGCGCCCGGTGTGGAAGGCATGGCCCATATTTCCGAATTGAGCTGGTCCCGGGTGGAAAAGCCTGAAGAAGTGGTACGGGTGGATGATATTCTGCCTGTCAAGGTGCTGAAGATTGAAAAACCCCTTTCCGACGCCCCCAAAATTTCCCTTTCAGTTAAACAAACCTCTGGAAACCCCTGGGATAACATCGGCACCACCTTCAGTATCGGGGACCAGGTGAGCGGGAAAGTGGTCCGTCTGACCTCTTTCGGGGCTTTTGTGGAGATCGCCCAGGGTATTGACGGTCTGGTCCATATATCTGAAATGAGCCATGTGAAAAGGGTTCTGCGCCCCGAAGACGCGGTGGGTGTTGGTGAGACCATTCAGGTGGTGATCAAGGCCATTGACATGGATACCAAGCGGATTTCACTGAGCATGAAGGATGCGGCAGGCGATCCCTGGACCGGTGCTCTGGCCAAATATCCCGTGGGCAGTGTCGTGGACGGCACCTTGGAAAAAAAAGAAGGCTTTGGACTGTTTATCCGTCTGGAACCCGGTATTACAGGCCTGATGCCCATGTCAAACCTGCGGCAGTCCGCAGATGCAGGGAAATTTGAGTCTCTGAAACCCGGGGATACTGCACAGGTCCTGGTTCAGGAAGTGGATGAGGATAACCGGCGCATGACCCTGGCGCCTCCGGACCAGAATGCCTCAGGTAATTGGAAGCAATTTGCAAAAAGTGCCAGGGGAGGGGCTTCCTTTGGATCTATGGAAAGCATTTTGCGCGAAGCACTGGAGAAAAAGAAATAGGGACGGCCCCCCGGTGATTTAACATGTCAGCAATATTTATCACCGATTTTGACGGCACCCTGCTCACGGACGACAGGCGTATCCGTGGCCGGGATCTGGATACCTTGGCGGGGTTGAGAGCTGCCGGTGTAATAACGGTCATTGCCACAGGGCGCAGCTTTTATTCCTTCAGGCGCGCCCTTAAGCATATGGAGATTGGCCCGGAAGATCTGCCTTTGGATTATCTGATTTTTTCCACAGGTGCCGGCATCATGGTCTGGCCCGGCAGGCAATTGATCCGCTCCTGTTCACTTCCTAAAGACGGGGTCTTGGAAATTGCAGCCTGTTTTGATCGTATAGGTTTTGATTATATGATCCACAAGGCCATTCCCGACACCTCATATTTTCTATTTAAATTCACATCCGGTGACAATCCGGATTTTGTCCGGCGCATGGCAATGTATTCGGATTTTGGTACGCCCCTGGAAGCGGGAAGCACGATTTATGAGCAGTCCACGGAGGTCCTGGCCATTGTACCCGGCGGATTGCCTTGGGAGCAACTGGATGCGCTTCGCCGTGAACTGTCCGGATTCAGCGTGATTCCAGCCACCTCTCCTTTGGACCATAAATCTTCATGGATAGAGGTGTTTCCTTCCGGGGTCAGCAAGAGTGCGTCAGCCCAATGGCTGGCCCGGCATCTTGGTGTCGGCCGGGGAATGGTGACTGCCGTGGGAAACGATTACAATGACGAAGACCTTCTGGCGTGGGCGGGGCAGGGCTTTTTGATGGATAACAGTCCGGATGCGCTGAAAAAGAAATTTCTATGTTCAGGCGCCAACAATGAATGCGGGGTGAGTCTGGCAGCAAAGGCGGCAGGGCTGTTAAACTAATGTAAATTACAGATTTTTAATTAATTGCACCATGTCCCTGACTGCGGTGTCCATGCCTGTCATGACTGCTTTTGAGATGATGGCATGTCCGATACTGTATTCAGAAATCTCAGATAATCCCTTGAATGCTTTGATAGATTGGTAACAGATTCCGTGTCCGGCATGGACGCCCAGGTTCAGGCGGGCACCGATTTTGGCCGCATCCACAATCCTTGCATATTCCCTTTTCCGGTCATACGGGATTGTGGCATCGCAGAATGCGCCGGTATGTATTTCAATGGAATCGGCATCAATTCTGTGGGCCATTTTGATCTGATCCAGGTCAGGGTCAATGAAAATACAGACCTTGATCCCGGCATTTTTCAGGGTGGTTACGGCCTGGCGGATGTGCTCCATATGGGTAATTAGATCAAGTCCGCCTTCGGTGGTAAGCTCTTCTCTTTTTTCGGGTACCAGGGTGACGGTATCGGGTTTGATGTCCAGGGCAATACCCAGCATTTCACTGGTGGCTGCCATTTCAAGTATCAACCGGGTTTTTATTGTCTGGGAAATCAGCCGGACATCTCGTTCCTGGATGTGGCGGCGGTCTTCCCTGAGATGCACCACAATGGCATCTGCCCCGGCGGTTTCTGCGGCCAGGGCGGCCTGGACCGGTTCCGGGTATTTGGCGCCTCTTGCCTGGCGCAGGGTTGCCACATGGTCTACATTTACTGCGAGTTCAGCCATTTTGATATCCTTTTGACCTTCTTAGAAAGCGGTTAGATCCGGATTGCCTTCAATGCGCCTGAGCAGTTCCAGGCTCTTTTCTTCCATTTTCCGGGCCTGGTCCTCACCCAATTCATGGTCAAACCCCATCAGGTGAAGAATGCCGTGTATCAATAATTGAGACATCCGTTCATCGGTGGAAATCCCTGACTCCAGGGCCTCGGCCCGGGCCGTATCAAGGGAGATCACCACATCCCCGAGAAGTCCTGGGGTAATATCTGAAAATTCTCCTTCCTGCATGGGAAAGGAGAGCACATTGGTGGGAGCGTCTTTGCCCCGGTATGTCCGGTTCAGATCCCTGACCTGGGCATCATCCGTGATCACAATGGAAAGTTCGTGGTTGTCACAGCCCAAGGCGTTTAAGATCTGTTCGGTCTTTTTGTACAGGGGCGCTGTTGGCAGCCTCTCCTTTTGGCGGTTGTCTATCAGTATCCTTAGGTTTTCCATTCTTTTTTTCCTGGGGTTTGTCGGTGTACTCAATGCGGCTGTGATAGATGGAGGTTAAAATATTATTAAAACTTTTGGCAATCTGGTGCAGATCTTTCAGGGTCAATTCGCACGCTTCGAGCTGGCCGTCGGCAAATATGTCATTGATCAGCTCTTTGACCCGGCCCTGGATTCTGGATGGGGTGGGGCGCTCAAGTGCCCGGGTTGCGGCTTCTGCCACATCCGCGAGCATGACAATGCCTGCCTCCCTTGTCTGGGGTTTGGGACCCGGGTATCTGAAATCATCTTCATTAATGTTTTCATTTCCGGCTTTCAGGCTTTTGTTATAAAAATATTTTATAAGGGATGTGCCGTGGTGCTGGATAATGCCTTCCACAATTTCATTGCCCAGTTTGTATTGTTTGGCCATTTCCACGCCTTTTTTAACATGGCCGATGAGGATCAGCGCAGACATGGACGGGGAGAGCTTGTCATGGCGGTTCCGTCCGTCAGACTGATTTTCAATGAAATACATGGTTTTGTCCAGCTTGCCGATGTCATGGTAATAGGCCATGACCTTGGCCTTGAGACTGTCTGCATGGATGGCGGACGCGGCTGCTTCCGCAAGGGTTGCCACAATGACGCTGTGGTTGTAAGTGCCCGGGGCCTCGATCATCAGTTTTTTGATCAGGGGTTGGTCCAGATTTGAAAATTCCAGCAGTTTTGCAGCCGTGGTGTAATTGAACAGCACTTCGATTAAAGGCGTGAATCCTACCGTAAGAATGGCTGCAAATACACCGCCGCCCACGGCCATTGTCACCTGTTTAAGCAATACCCCCCAGTGTAGTACCTGGGAGGGCATGAAAAAACCCAGGGCAATGGCAAGACATGCATTGAGCAACGCCAGTTTGAAGCCGGCAACAATGAAATGGTGACGTTCGTTTCGTTCCTTGATCCAGTAGGCCGCTGTAACACTGGACAGAAAAAAGAACAAAAAGACCTGGAACCCGCCGCCAAAGGATATGGTGCATAAACTGCAAAGCACCAGAGAAAAATAGAGTGCAATGTCAAATCCCAGGAAAATGCAGGTGATCATGGCGGCAGCCGGCAAAGGTATCACCATATAAATTGTTCTTGAGGCCATTTCGCCGGCCATTTCCGGATTTGAGGAGTGGGCAATGTACACGGCGAGCTCGGTAAATCCGATATAAAGCAAAAGACCCAGGGTCAGAAAGGTCATGTGTTTATTCATGTCCCGGCCAAGCTTTGGATGATTTTTAAGGTACAGAAAATAAATTACAATAAGCAAAAGGCTGGTAAACATGCAGATGCCGGTAATGGTTATGATAACATCTTTATCCTCGACCTGTTCGTTTAAGGCGTTGAGCTTGACCAGTTTGAGTTCATCAACCCGCTCCCCTTCCCGAATGATCATTTCGCCTGCCTTGATCTGGTAAAGGGTGGGTTTGATACGTGCCTGGGCCTCCCGGATGCGCTTTTCCGTTTCGTTTTTATTCAGGGTGATATTGGGCTGCAAAAGCCGCTGGCAAATATCCACAACCAGGTTGGCCAGGCTGTAGTTGACGCCATTTAAGATGGGCTGACCCACGATTCTTACCATGGTCTTGGCCTGGTCCGGCCCGTAAAACACTTTTAGATTGGTAACTACACGTTCCTTGTGAGACTGAATCGTCCTCAGGGTGATACCTTTTTCCTCTTCAGCCATCAGAATTTCTTTGTTGCCCACAACCCCGTTGGTGAGGATATCGCCAATAATGGTTGAAATATATCCCGTAATCTCTTCGGAAAATTTTTCCTTGAACAGGATCTGGAATGCGCCTTTTGAAATTTCTATGCCCAGCCTTTTTTCAAATTCGGGCTTGAATACCAGGGCCATGGAAAAGGAAATATCCGGCGGGTCAGGGGGGGGGATGCCCAGGGCATTGTCCGGGGATTGGAACATCTGGCGCCCGAAATACATGGCCGATGTAATGTCGGTGGTGATATTTTTTAACAGGTTGGAATCAAAATCATATACAGTTCTGAGTGATGTCTTGGCATCATTCATCCTGGCCAGGTTGGTGGCCTTGTCTTCTATAAAGAAATCTTTGGGGGCTTTGATGTCCCTGCCTGCCACATCCCCTATTTCGTATACATATGATTCTGTGGTCTGCTCAACGGTCTGGGCCAGGGCGAACAGGAACACCACCAGAAAAAACATCACCGGCGGGAGATATGGGGTGGATGACAGGGCATTTCCGGCCCGTTTAAACCACCCCCGGTTATTTGCTTTTTTCATAAGCGTCTATGATGTCTGACACCAGCCGGTGCCTGACAACGTCATCCTTTGAGAATTCTATGAATGAGATCCCCCTTATCCGGGCAAGCAGCTTTCTGGCTTCCTCCAGCCCTGATTTTTTCCCTCCGGGCAGGTCTGTCTGGGTAATATCACCTGTGATAATGGCCTTTGAACCGTATCCGATCCGGGTCAAAAACATTTTCATCTGCTGGGAGGTGGTGTTCTGGGCCTCGTCCAGGATGATAAACGCATTGTTCAGGGTTCTGCCTCTCATAAATGCAATGGGTGCAATCTCAATGGTTTCCTTCTCAATATAGGCTCTGGCTTTGTCAAAATCAAGCATATCATAGAGGGCATCGTACAGGGGCCGTAAATACGGATTTATTTTTTCAGCCAGGTCACCCGGAAGAAAACCCAATGCCTCTCCTGCTTCCACTGCGGGACGGGTGAGAATAATTTTTTTTACATCACCCTTTGTGAACGCTGCAACGGCCATGGCCATGGCAAGGTAGGTTTTGCCGGTACCGGCCGGCCCAATGCCGAAAAGGATATCGTTGGATTTTATGGCCTCGGTGTATGTCAGCTGGGTTGACGTTCGGGGCGTAATAGGTTTGTTCTTGTCCGTTACCACTATTGTGGTGGTAAATATTTTTTTCAATGGGGTGGCCCCGCCCTGTTGAACCGCATTGATGGCTGCATCTACAACAGCAGGTGTCAGCCGTATGTTTTCTTCCAAAAGATCGTAAAGCTGGCTGATCAGGTCGATTGCCTTGTCTGTTTTTTTTTCTGAGCCACTGACTGAAATTGCACCGCCCCTTGAGTTGACTATAACCCCAAAAGCCCGGGCGATTTTTTCCAGGTTGACATTGTGTGTCCCAAAGAGTTTCTGGGCAAGGGCGATGTTTTGGAACTCAAGATTTTTCATGGGCTATAGGGTGCATTTTATTGGTTTAAAGGTCAATAAAAATCTTGACGGGCAAGTTGCCCTGCTGTTATCTGTTTATTCTTTGGAACCATATTAAATTAAGGGAAACTATGAATTTTTTCGACCTTTGCGTATTGATCATTGTGGGGTTTTGCCTTGTTCGGGGTGGCTTTAAGGGCCTGGTCCGGGAAATCTCCGGTATAGTGGGTGTTGTGGCCGGTTTCTACGGGGCCAATACCTATTATCCCCAGCTGATGCCCTATATGGATTCATGGATTTCATCACTGCAGCTTCAAAAACTTGTTTGTTTTTTTCTATTGTTCTGTCTGATTCTTATTGCTGTGGGGCTTGTGGCCGCCCTGATCCACAACTTGCTGAAAATTGTGTTTTTAGGCTGGGTGGACAGAACATTCGGTGTTATCTTCGGGGCTGCCAAAGGCATACTGATCACAACCGTCCTTTTTATAATGATCACAAGCTTTGTGCCCAGCGGCAGTAATCATATGTCTGCATCCCGCACTGCACCCTACCTTGCCCAGGTTGCTGATGCCCTGACCCTGTTTATTTCCCGGAACATCAAAACAGATTTCAGTAACGAATTGGAAGGATTAAGAAAAACGTGGAAACAATAGTTCCCCTGCTTGAGATTATCCGAAGACTTCGGGGGGAGAACGGATGTGTCTGGGACAGGAAACAGACCCCGTCTACCATGTGGAAGTGCCTGGCAGAAGAGTTATATGAACTGGAAGAAGCCATTGTCAAAGATGATGAGGATAACATTGTAGAGGAGCTTGGAGACGTTCTTTTCCAGATCCTCTTTATTATGGAAATTTATGCCGGCTCCGGCAGATTTTCATTTGAACGCGTGGTCAATACCGTGGCTGATAAAATGATTCGTCGCCACCCCCATGTTTATGGTGACAGCCGGATTACATCCGAAGATGGGTTGAATAAACAGTGGGATGCGATTAAGGCTGGGGAGAAGAGCGGTTCCGGCATATCTGAAAGACGCTCTGCCCTTGACAATGTGCCAGGCGGGATGCCGGGGCTGCTGCGGGCTTTGAAAGTTTCCAAATCTGCAGTAAAAGCCGGATTTGAGTGGGACAACCTGAGCCAGGTACTGGATACGGCTGTTTCGGAAATACGTGAATTTGATGCTGCACTCTCCATGGGCCAGGATGCTGCCATGCTTGAATTTGGTGATATCCTTTTTTCCCTTGTGAATGTGGCAAGATTTGCCGGTTTTCATCCGGAAACAGCGCTGTACCGGTCTACTTCCAAATTTGAGCAGAGATTCAGAATTATGGAAGCTTCCCTTGAAAAACAAGGCCTTGATTTAAAGCAGATGCCCTCCGAAGAAAAGGAGAAGCACTGGCAGGCAGCCAAACAGGTGTATGCACAAAAAAAGTCCTGACCTCCTTTCTTGTTTACAGGTAATCGCCCCTCTGGAATTTCAAATATTCGGTTTTGGCAGCAACAACCGTGCTGGTGGCAATATCTATGAGATCCTGGTCATCTTCCCCTAAAGACAAGGTTTCTTCCAATAAAGATGAGGCGTCAGCATTGAGTTCTTCAAGCGCAGGCTCAATGTCCTTTAAAGAGACACTGGTATCATCAAGCTGGGATGCATAGCTTTCCAGGCTGTTCAGCAGTTTGTCGGTTTTATCCGTGACAATGGAAGATACGGTTTGAATGTCAAAATCGAAGGCAGGGATTTCACCTAATTCGCTGATCTGTGTTCTTTCTTCGGGCTCCTGTGTTTTCTCCAGTGCGGAATTGAGCAAGGATTCAAATCCCTGTGCCTGTCCACTGGTCTTGGATACCTGGGTTGACTGATTGTCAAGTAGTTGGGTGATACCTTGGATGTTGTTAATATGGGTCATATTGTCCTCCTTTTTTCTTTAAGGAAGAGTTTAGCAACAAGTGTGCCAGTTGTTTGTGCGATTTTAATAGCGGGAGGATGTTATATATTTTATTTAAAAATCAAATAGTTATGCTATAAAAATAAAAACCCTCCTGCCTGAACATTTTCGATGCGTCGGGCAGGAGGGAAAAAGATGCCGCCTGGTTAACCCACCTCATTCATAATAGACCCGATCATTTTTTCCGCTACCTGCTCGGCATTCACCGTGTACTGATTGGACTGCACCTGCTGTTTGAGGTCTTCAACCATTTGGGCTCTATCCTCAGGTTCCTGGGCAGACGCGGCAGATATTTTCTGAAGGTCCCTGGTGGTGGAGGATAAATTAATGCTGTCTGAAAGAGTCTCTTTCGATTGTTTTCCCTGATCCGCCGACGTATTGGCGGTGGTACCGGCATTGTTTGCAGTGTAACTTTGATTGATATACTGCGGTGTGGTATTAATTTTCATGTTAAACACCCTCCTGGGATTCCATGTTGGAATCAGCCACCTGGCGCGCCAGCTCCGTCATCCGTTCGACAATAAATCTGGAATCCTCCACGGACAAGGTCTGGACAACCTTATTATTATTTTCATCAACCGAGGTATAGGTGAATTGATTTCTCCCTTTACTAAAATCAATTTCTTTCCCCAGCTCTTTTTCAATCTGACCGGTGATCTGGGCCTCATCTTTTTCATTGGGGCCTTCGGTGATAATTTTGTCAACAATGTTGCTTGCGACCTTATCTATAATGGCCTGACGCTTGCCTTCCGATGAGATGTTGACACTGTCCGCAGAAACCTTGTTGGCATCGCTGAATTTATTCTTGCCCAGCAGTTTGCCCTGGCTAAATTGCCTTGAATACACTTTCAAGACATTTTGTATTTGGTATGAAGGGATCTGCATTTTAAATTTCTCCTTGAACCCAATATCGGCTTGGTGAAATTAAAACTTTAGAAAAAATTTTTAATCATCAAAATTTCCTTCAGGGCTTTTATCTCCAATAATCCGGGAAGCTTTATCAATAATTTTTTCCCGGGTCCATTCATTTTTTTGTTCAATTTTTTTTGCTTTGAAACCAGGCATGTGTGACTGGGTTTCAAAAATTTGTTTTTTTACCAGGTCCGCTGTGTCTGTCGCGTTGAAAACCTCAGTGAGCAGCGTAAACACAAAGTTTTCAACGCCTTTGACCATTCGCTCCCGGACAGGCCCATCCTGGGCTGTCAGAAGATTTTCAAAAGGAAGATTCAGTTTTTTAAAGTTCCCCTTTTGCCAGCCATTGGCTGCGGCAAAATCGCACATGTTTTCCCAGGTGACCCGGGTGACCCCTTTGCCGGTCTCTTTAATGAACCTGCCCGACTCATCCATGATGGCATTGCCGAAATCATTAACCTTCACCCCCCAGGAGATCATCTGAAGGGCCGTGGCAACATTGGCCTTTGTGGTTCTTGTGTCTTTGGCAATCCGGCGCAACCGGTCGGAATTGTTTCCCGATGTACCGTGCTGGGCACCGGAAATTCCGTAAGGGGCCAGTGTCTTATGGATTTCCGCAGTCAAAGCGACATTGATGCCTGAATCGCTTTGTTCAATGCCATGGGTGGTGCCGTTGTTCAAAGCGATCCAGTCCGGAAAAATGCTGTGGGCATTGAGTCCCTGGATAAGAAACAGCGCTTCTTCAGGCGTTGAAAGGCCCTGTATCCCTTTTATCTCACCGACTTCGGTTTCAAGGCCTGCCCATTCAGGTACATACGGATTTAATTCAATATTGGCTAAAAGGTTCTGGTCATCGGGCATGTGGGATGCGTCGATGGCAATGGAGGTAATGCCAGCATCAAATAAAGACCGGATTTCGGTTTTTGCAGGTGTAATCTCTTCGGTTTTTTTAATTCCGAAATGGTCTGCATGTATGGCTACGGGAATGGTGATCCCCATTTCATTCATATAGGCATCGGTCTGCCTTGCAATGTTCCAAAGGCTGGTGGCGCAATAGGCCCCTGTGCCGCCTTCGGAGCGCGCAATTTCGATGATAACGGCAGCATTGGCACGCTGGGCTGCGGCAAGGGTTCCTTTGATGACAAAAGCATTTCTGCCGTTGGCTGCAATGGTCATGCAACTGCCTTTGGCCAGCATGGCGCGGTCAATATATTTCCCGCTGACAATTAATGCTTTTGAGTTGGGGAAGCATTTTTTCACATTGGGGGGCCTGCCGTAATCAAGCAGTTTGCAGTATTCTTCGGATTGTGGATGGGTCATGATGAAATCCTCCCGTATATATGTAAGATATTTCATGTTAAGAATGTTTAGGATGCATAATTTTTTTACATTAAAATAATCTAAAATCAAGTTCAATAAAAGAAATGAACGTAATTATTCAAAAAATTACCCGGTGGAACATTGTATGGGAAATTCCAAAATGAATAGATATTCATGGTTTTTTTTTAGGGAGTGAAAAACAGACTGATCCGGGTATGATAAAATTCGTATGCTTTACTATGTTGTAAGTGCAAGATATGTTGTCATAATAGCTTCTGTTTTGAAAATTGTTACAAGGCTTGACATTTACGCGGATCTATTGTTAGCTTGCGCGGATTTATGGTTAGATGGATGATCCGTTATTCATTTGGGTAAGAAAAAGGATGAACACATTTGCAGAAAAGTAAGTCCGAGAAATATCATAAAATTTTAAACAGTGCCGGCGCCGTGTTTGCGGAGCATGGTTTTTACAAAGCCACCATTTCACAGATTGCCGCCAGGGCAGGTGTGGCGGACGGCACCTTATACCTTTATTTCAAGAACAAGGACGATATCCTTTATCAGTACCTGAGCTTTAAAACAGAGGTGGTGTTTGAAAAAATGAATGCTGCCGTGGCCAATGGCACAGATGCGGAAAGCAAACTGAGAAAACTGATCCGCTGTCATCTTCAGGAGTTTCAAAATGACAAAAACATGGCAATTATTTTT
>NZ_JBFXHE010000025.1:0-23118 GCF_050177295.1 Desulfobacter sp. | reverse complement strand
TGGTTCCTCCATCATCATCGGCGCCATTGCTGGTGTTTTGGTTGTCTTTGCTGTACTGTTTGTTGATAAAATAAAAATAGACGATCCCGTTGGCGCGATTTCCGTACACGGTGTAAATGGTGCCTGGGGAACCCTTGCTGCAGGTATCTTCAACATCGGCGGCCCTACCTTGAAAATTATATCCGTACAGTGCATCGGTATTGTTTCCTGCTTTGTCTGGACATTTTGCACGGCTTTTATCCTGTTCAAGATCATTGACGCGACCATGGGCTTAAGAGTATCCCCGGAAGAAGAACTGGAAGGGCTCGATTCCACAGAACATGGCGGCAATGCATATCCTGACTTTTTACCCAACCATTAATCATGCCTCCGGCTACTCCGGAACTTCCGGCGGTAGCCTGGCATCCTCCTCCCCCCATGCAGGAGAAATTGCTAAGCAAAGTTAACGCAATCATCTGCATATTTGATTGGCGTCCTCCTTACGCGCGAAACGCCTGACACACCTGCCGCCTCCCTCCAAGGCGGCAGGTCTTTTTTCATGAAAATAAAGACACGAAACAAGAGGGCGAAGCGCCTGCGGCGACTATTTTAGCCCTTGCTTTTTTAGCTTTACACGTTTCATTGTTTGTTGTGGCTTGCGAACCGTATGGGGGGATCAGGCCAAAGGCGTTCCTGGTAGCGGCGTGCATCCGGGCATCATAAAAGCCGGTTTAATTGTATTATGCCTGGCCAGACAATCCAGTATGTCCATGGCATTGCCGGTGACAAAGGCGAACATACGGATTTTGTTTTCAACAAGCCGGGCCGCAGAGGATTCCGAAATTGCCCCGCAAACCAGGGCCGTGACTTTTTCACGGTTTAAAAGCGCTGCAAGGGAGATGATATCGTCCGGCTGGAACGTTTCATATTTTTTGTTATGAATGATTTGATTTTCAATATCTGCAATTAAAAGGGTTTTTGCTGCGTCAAACACTGGAGAGACCCGGTTTCCCCAAGTGGTAATCGCAATTTTCATGGTCTCCTCCTCCAGGAATTTTTTATGCGTGCATTTACAACTGGATTCCCAGTTTTTTGATCCGCCTGAACAGGGTGCTTTTGTGAATGCCTAAGTCCCTGGCTGCGGCATTACGGTTATTGTTATTCCGTTTCAACGCGTCGGTAATCATTTTGATCTGAGCAGCAATGACCGGATTTTTATTTTCACCGGTTCCCGGTCCTGATTTGGCTGCAAGCGACGGCGGCAGATGCGCCATGGTGATGAACCCTTTGGCGCACAGGACAAAGGCATGTTCAATGATATTTTCAAGTTCCCTGATATTTCCGGGGAAATTATGGGCCATGAATGCGGCAAGCACCTCAGGGGAAAGACCCTGGATCATTTTGTCCCGGCGCAGGTTCAACCGGGAGATGAACTGGTCCGCCAGATAGGGAATATCCTCCATTCTATGGCGCAGGGGCGGCAGGGATATTTTAATAACATTGATGCGGTAATAAAGATCCTGGCGGAATTCCTTGTTTTCCACCATGGTTGTCAGGTTTTTATTGGTGGCGGCAATGATTCGGACATTGGACCGCTCTTTGGCAATACCGCCAAGGGGCGTGTATTCTCGTTCCTGAAGCACCCGAAGCACCCTGACCTGAAAGGCTGGACTTGTGTCTGCGATTTCATCAAGAAAAATCGTACCATTGTCTGCCAGGGCAAAATGGCCGGGTTTGTCTTTTACTGCATGGGTGAATGCCCCTTTTTTATATCCAAACAGTTCCGACTCCAGCAACGTGTCCGGCAGGGCTCCGCAGTTGATGGCCACAAAAGGGCAATCCTTTCTGTGACTGGTGTTATGAATGGCCCTTGCCATTAACTCTTTTCCCGTACCTGTTTCCCCTTCGATCAGAACGGATGAATCGCTTTCAGCAATCTGGGGAAGGATATTGAAAATATTTTTCATGGCACTGGCGTTGCTCACCATGTCGCCTAGTTTGACCCCTCCGGTCAGCTCTTTTCTCAGGGCTTCCACCACAGAGTGGTCTCTGAAGGTTTCCACCCCGCCCAGAACCTCACCATCTTTATCAATGAGCAGGGAGGTGGATGCAGTTATAGGAATTTTTTTTTGCTGGTTGTTAATAATATATGCGGAACTGGATACAAAGGGTTTGCCCTGTTCCATTGTTTTTTTCAGGGCACAGCCCTGTTCGCACATGTTGGAGCGGAAAACATCCCAGCAATGGCGCCCTATGGCATCCTGCCGGCAGATGCCGGTAATCTCCTCGGCAGCCCTGTTAAAAGAGGTGATTTTCCAGTTGTAGTCAATGGTAAATACCCCGTCTGAAATTGAATCCAGGATGATCTTGGTGGTGTCAGTGTTTAACGGGGTATTTCTGTCATGTTTGGACATGTCGGGGAATCTGTTTACCGGGTCAGCTGGCGGTACTTGATTCGTGTGGGCTGGTTGTCCTTGATGCCCAGCCGTTTTTTGCGATCCTTTTCATAGTCTGAATAAGACCCTTCAAAGAACAGGGTTTGGCTGTCGCCTTCAAAGGCCAGGATATGGGTGGCGATGCGGTCTAGGAACCACCGGTCATGGCTGATGATCACGGCACACCCGGCAAAGTTTTCAAGGGCTTCTTCCAATGCCCGCATGGTATTGACATCCAGGTCGTTGGTGGGTTCGTCTAAAAGCAGCAGATTGGACTGCCTTTGCAGCATGGTGGCCATGTGAACCCGGTTGCGCTCACCCCCTGAAATATCTTTAACCTTTTTCTGCTGGTCAGAGCCTGAGAAGTTAAACTTGCCTACATAGGCCCGGGCATTGATTTCCCGGCCCCCCAGCAAAAGGGTATCACTTCCGCCGGAGATCACTTCATAAATGGTTTTTTCAGGATCCAGGGTATCCCGTTCCTGGTCCATATAGCCGACACGCACACTATCGCCGATTTCAATGGTGCCGGAATCGGGTTTTTCCTTTCCGGTAATCATTTTAAACAGCGTGGTCTTGCCGGCACCGTTGGGACCTACCACACCCACAATGGCTCCCGGTGGAAGGCTGAAATTCATATTTTCCACCAGAAGTTTGTCTTCAAAGGCCTTGGAAACATTTTTCGCCACAACGACCTTTGATCCAAGCCGTGGTCCCGGCGGAATAAAGATTTCCATGTTCTGTTCCTGCTGTTTGGTATCCTTGGTGAGCAACGCTTCATAGGCCGTGATTCTGGCCTTGGATTTGGAGCGCCGGCCCTTGGGCGACATCTTGATCCACTCAAGTTCTCTGGCCAGTGTCTGGCGGCGTTTGCTTTCGCTTTTTTCTTCTTTTGCCAGGCGCTGCTGTTTCTGTTCCAGCCAGGAGGAGTAGTTGCCTTTCCAGGGAATGCCTTCGCCCCTGTCCAGTTCCAGAATCCAGCCGGCGACATTGTCCAGGAAATAGCGGTCATGGGTTACGGCAATAACCGTGCCTTCAAACCGGCTTAAATGCTGTTCCAGCCAGGCCACAGATTCGGCGTCGAGATGATTGGTTGGTTCGTCCAGGAGCAGAATGTCCGGTTTCTGCAGAAGCAGGCGGCACAGGGCCACCCGGCGCTTTTCACCGCCAGAGATCACGCTGACAGGCGTATCTTCAGGCGGACAGCGAAGGGCGTCCATTGCCATTCTCAGCTGGGCATCCAGGTCCCAGGCATCCATGTGGTCAAGCTTTTCCTGCAGCTTCCCCTGTCTTTCCAAAAGCGCGTCCATTTCATCATCGGACATGGGGTCTGCAAAGGCTTCGGAGATCTTTTCATATTCTTTTAAAAGGTCTACGGTCTCCTGAACTCCTTCTTCCACCACTTCCCGCACGGTTTTGTCCGAGTCCACCAGGGGTTCCTGCTCAAGCAAGCCCACGGTAAATCCCTTGGATAAAATGGTTTCACCTATAATATCAGTGTCTATTCCTGCCATAATCTTTAAAAGTGTTGATTTACCAGAACCGTTAAGGCCCAGTACACCGATCTTTGCCCCGTAAAAATAGGACAGGGAAATATTCTTGAGCACCTGGCGGGTGCCATGGAATTTTCCCACATTGATCATTGAATAAATTATTTTTTTAGTATCTTCGGTCATATGGTCTCCTGAATTCTATACTTTAATATACTGTGACTACAGGCGCTTTGCGTATCAACTCAATGGCTTGGGCCGCTGTTTTGGCGAAAACCGGAAAATCCTGGTCCAGGTGGGTCATCTGGCGAAGATTTTCCGCAGTTCTCAGAATCAGTCTGGCAAAATCCCCTTCAGCAAAATCTGACTTGCGCATCAGCTCATCCCAGGGCGTATCATGGGCCCAGGCATAAACCAGGGACGCCGGCTGGATAAACAGGTTGGGCGCGGGAAATCCAGATTGCAGCATTTTCATGGCAAAGGGCTTCAGGCCCCGGCGCAGATCCAGAAACGTATCCTTGAGCCGTTTGGAAAGGGTGGTGTTAAATAGAAAATCATCCTTGAACTCCTTTTCATTGACAAATGTGGCCATCATGGCTGCCAGCAGTGCCGGGTCACGTTCCGGCAGAAGTTTGTCCCGAAGGCTCTGGGCCACAAGCAGTGGTGAGTCAATGCGCAGTTTGGATGCCCAGATCCCGTCTTCGGTCAGGGTGCCGGGTTTTTCCCCTCCAGGGGTGACAAAGCCCTCCTGGATCAAAAAGTCCATGTGCTCGGTAAAATCCAGCCATAAATATTCCAGGTCGCTGCCGAATTTTTTCCTGGCTTTTCTGCCGCTTTTTCCGGCATCCCCACCAATGGCAATGAGATAGGAGGCAAAGGATTTTTCTAAAAGGGTACGCACCTGTTCCGGGGTGTTGGATAACAAAAGATTGAGCACCATGGAAAAATCGATTTTGATCTGGGAATCCACATTTAAAGGCGGAGCATTAACCAGTTTGGCCACAAGGGACACGTCCATGTATTTGCCCGGCAGTACCGCGGCAAATCCGATATTGTCCATGCCGCGTCTTCCGGCCCGGCCTGCCATCTGCTGGAATTCACTGGGCGTCAGGGAGAGGAAGTCCTTGCCGTTGAACCGGTCTGAATTTAGAATCACCACAGACCTGGCCGGGAAATTCACACCTGCAGCCACCGTGGAAGTGGCAAACATGGCATCTAAAAGCCCTTCGGCCATTAAGGTCTCCACCACCACCTTCCAGGCAGGCAGATGCCCTGAATGGTGTGCTGCCGTAGCGGTTCCCTCCAGATAGGGCCGCTGGGGATGGGCGGATAAGTGGGGATTGTCTGCCGTGAGTTGTACAAGCCGGTCCATCAGTGCCTGTTTTTTTTCCGGCGCATTTTTCAGCAGACTGCCATCGCATAATTTTATTGCCTGGTCGCATTCGGACCGGGATTTTAAAAAAAAGATAGCCGGCAGCAGGTCAAAATGGGCAAGCACCTTGAGGATATCCCCAAACCTGGGCAGTCTGCCCGGCGGGGCCAGCGTGGCGCGTTTGCCTGACTGATTGAATTCATAAACCTTTTTATGAAGGCGAGTCCGCTTTCCGTCCTTCCCTGTTTTTTCAAGCAACGGATAAAGGGTGCCTGACGGATGGAAAAATAAGGGAACCAGGGGGACCGGCCGTGTGGTGTTTTCCACTACTTTGCACGCCTTGTCCCGGATGGCGGACAGCCAGCCTGCAATCTGGTCCGGGTTGCCGATAGTTGCGGACAGTAGAAGCAGCGGGATGCGCACGGGCAGGTAGATCATGATCTCCTCCCAGACCACGCCGCGTTCGGCATCGCCAAGAAAGTGGGCTTCATCCAGAATGATCAGATCGCATTTCAGGTTCTGGCCCGTGTACATGGCATCATAGAGCTGGTTTCTTAAGATTTCAGTGGTGCCGATGATGATGTCTGCGTTTGTATTTTCCTTGATGTCGCCGGTGAGAATTCCCACCTTTTCCTTGCCGAATATTTTCGAAAATCCGGCATGGATGGAATTGGTCAGCGCCTTTAAAGGCGTGGCATACCATACCTTGCCGTTGTTTTCCAATATCCTTTTTGCGGCCTGCTCTGCAATCCAGGTTTTTCCGGCACCTGTGGGTGCTGTGACAAGACAGTCCGATATGTTGATGGCCCCAAGGGCTTCAAGCTGAAACGGGTCCGGTGTGAAAGGCTGTTTTTCGGGAACACCTATCCGGTCAAAGACTTTTTTCAATGCCTTGTCTGCCCCGGCAGTCAGCTCGGGGTAGAGGATGGGACGTGATGGTCTGGGTTCGGAATTTTTTCCCGGGGAACGATAATATCTTTTTTTCATGTTTCTTTAAACCACAAATTGACTGAATATACAATACGGTTCCCCTGGTGTACTTTGTAAAAGCCACATATTTAACCTTTTTTTAATCATGTCCTTTTCAGGGGTTGGGTTGCTGCAATTGCTTTGAATAGGCTTTTTTAAATTTTTCCAGCACATTTCGGGCCGAGCCCATGCCGAACATGCCGGTATCAAGATCATGGACCGGTATAAACCTGAAGCCTGCCACATCATCCATGGGGGTAATTAAGGAAAAATCCCTGACCTTGCAGGTGAATGCCATGTCGGTGATGGGATACACCACACAATTGTAAGGATAGGTGTTGGCAAAGGAACAAAAAAATTCCAGGTCGAAAATATCCAGGTTCAGTTCTTCCTTTACCTCCCTGACAAGGCCATGGTCAATGCTTTCGCCGGGCTCGGCAAAACCGCCCGGCAGATCAAGGGTGCCTTTGCCGGGTTCTTTTGCACGCACGGTGACCAGAATCCTGTTTTGATGGTCAAGGATAATGGCCATGGCTGCCGCGGCACAGTTAAGAAAGAATCCGAATCCGCATTCCCGGCATTTAAACGATTTTACGCTGTCAGGGTCAAGGCTGTTACAGCCGCAGGACGGACAGAACCGGAACCGGGTGCGGTTGGGATTTGTATGGGGCATGGCTGTTATCCAAGCATGATCCCGATGGCAAAAAGAGTACTGAACATAAGGGCAAGCGTTGCCGTGTCTGCAAGGGCCAGGTTAAGGATTCTTCCGTCCTGTTCAAAAATGGTTTTAAACACGGGACAGGATTTCCAGAATACGGCCAGGGGCAGCAGAATGGCCCAGGACCAGCGGCCTGAGGCAAACATCAGACAGGGGATCAAAAAGGAGAAAAGGACCAGAAATACAAACCCGACCTTGGTCCGCCAGGGACCTATCATCACGGCCAGGGTTCTCTTGCCCGCTCTGGCATCTGTCCCGATATCCCGCAGATTGTTGACCACGATAATGGCTGTGACCAAAAAACCCACGGGAACGGATGCGACGAAAACAGCCGGTGTCACACATCCGGCCATGAGATAATAGGTGCCCAGCACTGCCACGGGTCCGAAAAAAATAAATACAAACACCTCACCAAGGCCGTTGGATGCAATGGGAAAGGGACCGGCACTGTAACAGATCACCCCGAGAAGGGAGGCAATCACGATATACAGGATCACAACCCCGCCTTTCATAATCAGAAACGTGCCTAAACCCAAGGCCACCAGCATGGTCAGTATAAATGCGTTTCGAACGGTTTCAGGGGGGATCAGGCCGCTTTGGGTCATGCGCTCGGGGCCTTTACGGTCCGGGGTGTCAATGTGGTGCAGAAAATCAAAATAATCATTGGCCAGGTTCACGGAGATCTGGATTAATAAAGCGCCTGCCAGGGCTGCTGCAAACATCAGTGCTGAAAACCTGTGGTCAAAAGCAGCGCAGGCTGCGCCAACAACAACCGGGCAGGCTGCCGCCGGAAGGGTTTTGGGCCGGATGGCCAGCCACCAGTGGTGTAGATTCATAATATGTTTCACCTGTTTTTTTGTAATCATTCAATAATGGACCAGGTCATGATGCCTTTGCCCTGTTTGTAAACGGCATGGCCCAGCCAGACGGCGATGGCAATTTCGCACCATATCGGGAATACGGACTGCGGATACATGCTGAAAACAATGGCAATGACAAGGCCGAATACCGCAATAAGGATCCACAGTTCAAGAAATACAATCAAAAAGAAAAAGAACCGGGTCCGGTTGTTCACATATTTGGCCGTATAATCGGCAATGGATTTCCCCTGGTTTCTCATGGAGATGATTAATGCACCAAAGTCGTGAATCGCACCCATGAAAATACTGCCCACAAAAACCCAGATCAGGGCGGGCACCCACCCCCAGATAATGGCCACAGCCGGACCGACAATGGGTCCTGTGCCGGCAATGGAAGTAAAATGATGACCAAAAATCACCTCTTTTTGGGTGGGCACGTAATCTGTCCCGTCTTCCATCTCCACGGCAGGGACGCCTGCTTCCCGGGTCAGGTTGAATATTTTTTTGCCGATGTATCTGCCGTAAAGCTTGTACATGATCAGATAACCCGCAAAGGTCAGTATCATGATGAACAAAGCATTCATTTTTGTGTCCTTCTCTTTTTGCCTGTTTTAATGTCTGTCCGGTTCGATTTTCCACCATCACCGTTGACGCAACTATACGCTGATGATATTGGAGGAACAACTATTTTGTTTAAGTTTAATGAGTTGATTGAAACAGTCCATGACATGCACTGAAAAATTGAGTAAAGCGGTTAACACCCTTGGGGGGCTCTACGACTTGTTTGACACGGCCATGGCGGCGTTTCCCGCTGCCTGTGCAAAACAGTGCGCAGACTGCTGTACCTGTAATGTCACTGCCACAGGTCTTGAAATCGCCTATATCCACGACCGTTTGGATGGCTGCGCCCTGGACGATATCCGTGTACGGCTGGACCGTGCCGGGCAAACCCGACGGTACCGGCCTTTTCAGACCACCAACGGATTTGCTTTGGCCTGCATGGAGGGCCGTGATGCAGATGAGGAAGAAAACGATCCGTCCTGGGGAACCTGTCCGTTGCTTGACGATGGGATCTGCACCATCTATCCTGTCCGGCCCCTGGGGTGCCGGGTGATGATGTCCACAACCCCCTGCGGGCAGACAGGGCAGGCTGACATGCCTTTTCTTGCCTTAACCATAACAACCGTTTTTATGCAGTTTGTGGAACACCTGGATGCCGGCGGTGTATACGGCAACTTCCTTGATCTGCTGGAACACCCAGGGGCGGATGCCTTGGATTGTAACGGATTGCCGGGGATATACAACATCCCCGGAACTGCCCAAAATTTAAAGATTCCAGCGCTTATGATTCCGCCCGGGCATGTCGAAAAAACCCGGAATCTTGTTCAGTCCCTCGGGGCTCTGATCCGGAAAAATGACCGCCCCTTAACTTGACTTCACCCGTAAGAATGCGTTAAATGCATGCCTGCATTTAAAATACACAGCATTAATTATCATACCCTAAGGAACAGCCATGACGAAAAATGTGGTAGAAAGAATAGACGATCTGGTGAAAATCAAGACCATTCTGGTCAGCGTATCTGATAAAAGCGGGCTTGGGGCATTTATTCCGGGTCTGCTTGGGATCAATCCGGATATCACCATTTTATCCACCGGCGGAACCTATTCCAAAATAAAAGAGATTCTCGGACCTGATGCCCAAAATAGTCTTAAACAGGTCTCTGATTATACGGGCCAGCCTGAAACCCAGGGGGGGCTTGTTAAAACCCTTGATTTTAAAATTTATCTGGGCCTTTTGACTGAAACGTATAATCCTGCCCATCAGGATGACCTGAAAAGAACCCATGCGCTGCCCATTGATATGGTTGTGGTGAATCTCTATCCATTTGCCCAGACCATTGCCAGGAAAAATATCACCGTGGAAAACGCCCGGGGTAATATTGATATCGGCGGGCCGACCATGATCCGGGCCGCTGCTAAGAATTTCATCCGGGTGGCCCCGGTGGTGGATCCAAAATCCTATGACAGTATTCTGGCGGTTCTTAAAGCAAAGGAAGGGGCTTTGGGGCTGAAAGACCGGTATTCACTTGCGTCAAAGGCCTTTGAGCATACGGCCCGGTACGACCGGGCCATTGCCGATTATCTGGCCGGGTTTTCAAAAAAAGACGTTCAATCGTGTTATAAAACAGGGGAGTAAATATGAGCATTGATCTTAAAAAGATGTACAAAACCATTATGGATGACCATTTTACCCCGGCCATGGAAATTTCCTTTGTGGATGGTGATAACCGGCAGACCCTGTTTTATGAAAAGGTCTCCTGGATCATTGACGGGGTGCAAAAGGGCCTTCGTTACGGGGAGAATCCGGGCCAGGAAGCCGCATTATACCGGCTGGTCAATGGAAATCTCGCCTTGGGGGATGCAAAAACCATCGTGCCGGGCAAACATCTTGTGTCTGATATTGAACTGCTGCAGTCCGGCAAACACCCGGGTAAAACCAACCTGACCGATGCAGATAACGCCCTGAATATCCTGCGGTATTTTACGGATACCCCCTGTGCCGTCATTGTCAAGCACAACAACCCCTGCGGGGCTGCCCGGGCCAAGAGCCTGGAGCAGGCCTATGCCAAAGCCTATATGGCAGACCGTGTGGCGGCGTTTGGCGGGTGCATTGCCCTGAATCAGGCCGTGGACAAAGCAACCGCCGAAGGCATTGCCGCTCAGTATGCCGAGGTGGTGGTGGCCCCGGAGTTTGAGGACGGGGTTATCGAGATTCTGGGCCGGCGGAAAAATCTGCGTGTGATCCGGATCAACGCCATGGACAAACTGCAGTCCTTCATTGGTGAGCGGGTGGTGGATTTCAAAAGTCTTATGGACGGGGGCATTGTGGCCCAGTGGTCCTTTGTGCCCAAGACACTTAAAAAAGAAGATCTTCTTATTGCTTCCACACAATATAAAGGAATAGCGTATAAAGTGGACCGGGAACCCACGGACCAGGAATACCAGGATATGCTTTTTGGCTGGCTGGTGGAGTCCGGTATTACGTCCAACTCCGTAATTTATGTAAAAAACAATTGTACTGTGGGCATCGGCACCGGTGAACAGGACCGGGTGGGCGTTGCTGAAATCGCCGTGGATAAGGCCTATCGCAAATTATGTGACCGGTACTGCTTTGAACGGTACAACACCTCCTTTGCCGACATGGCGGATGAAGACAAAAGAGCCGAGATTGAAGCGGATGTGGCAAAACAGAAAGGCGGGCTTATCGGTTCTTCCATGATTTCAGATGCTTTTTTCCCGTTCAGGGACGGCATTGATGTGGGGTTGAGGCAGGGGGTAAAAGCCGTTATTCAGCCCGGCGGTTCAATGAACGATTACCAGTCCATTGAGGCCTGCAATGAAAACGGGGCCAGCATGGTATACACAGGACAGCGCAGTTTTAAACACTGAAAGTTAAGATGATTCCAAATTAAAAGCCATGAAGCATAAAGGACATGAAGAGTGCTTCCCCGGTATCTATTCTTCATGCCCTTCATGGTAAAATAAAATACTCACTCCGCTTGGGTGTTATGGCATCGGCCTTTGGCCTCAGACGGCAAATAATGTCAACTGACCGCGCCGTGCATCCGCATGCTGGATCGTCACCTGGATCTGGTCCCCGGGTTTGAGTTTAAGTCCGGATGCAGGCAGCCTGGATTCAAGCATGAACTCTTTGAGCAGAACGTTGTAATGGTCTCTGTATGCATCAAGCACCAGTCCTTCAAAGCTTGCCCCCCTGAAATCCTGCAGGTATTTGATCAGCCAGTAGCGTTTACGGGCTGCCTGGATGCGTCCTGTATTGGATACGGCCACGGAAATGGCAGCAAGGATGTCGTCAAGGTCCCGGGATGAATAGGGGGCGCCTATACCTAATATTGCCTTGATCTGGCGCTGGGTAAGCAGGTCATGGTAGCGCCTGATGGGGGAGGTGGCCGTGACATAGGCAGGTACCCCAAGGCCTGCATGGGGCTCGGCATGGGTGGTGATAACAGCCCGGCTTAATTGTTTGCGCTGGATGAAATTGGGCATCAATTCCGTTTCAATACCCTTGAAAATACGCTGTTTGGGCTGTGCCTGGGACCGGAATACCGCAGGCATGCCGTTAGTTTTTAAAAATTCGGCCATCAGGGTGTTGGCCAGAATCATCATCTCTGAGACCAGCATCCGCGACGGATTCTCCCGGTCCACTTTTGTATAATGTATATTTTTATTTTCATCCAGCCACACATTGACCTCGGGCAGGGTGATCTGGATGGCCCCGGCCTTGAGACGCTTCTCCCGCAGTACGGTTGCCATTTTGTAAAGGGTGGTGATGGGGTCGTTTTTACCGTTTACAATATTGGCCGCGGTATAGCTCATCTGCTGGTGGACCTTGATCACTGATGGAACAATTTGATAGTCCTGTACTTCAAAAAAGCGGTTCATATGCACCAGGGTGGAGACCCCCGGCCGCAACTGGCCTTCCTTGAGGCTGCACAGATCTTCGGACAGGCTTGGCGGAATCATGGGCAGCTTGTCGTCGGGTATGTAAATGGATGAGGCGCGCTCCCTGGCTGCCATATCAATGGTATCCCCGCTGCGGATGAAGGCCCCGACATCAATAATATGAATCCCCAGCCGATAACCGGTTTCCGTTGTTTCAAGGCTGATGGCGTCGTCATAATCCTGGGTGGACTGGCCGTCAATGGTAATTAAGGGCAGATGGGTCAGATCCCTGCGTTTTGGATCGTCAAATACCAGGGGGGCTGTTTTGCACAGGTGATCTGCTGCCTGGTTCACCTCGGCTGGGAATGCAGTGGGGATCTGCAGGGATAACAGGTCCAGGTTTTCATCCGCATCCCAGATACCGGCTTTTACAAAAAGTTCGAACAACCGGTCAGGGGAACTTAACCCTGCTTTTTTAATGATATCCTTTGCTATAAAAGCTTTTTCAGCCTCATTGCTGAAAATATAATAGTCTTTTAAAAGTTTGAGGAGGACAGGATCCGGTGCCTCACTGACATCATCCTGATCCCTGAGCCGGACCAGCCAGGCTGCACCTTTTGTGATCAGGGAATTTCTTCGTTCTTCTTCCCGGATCTGGTTTTTTTTTGTCTCCACCTGCGCTTCTGTGAAAGGTAAAAAAATTACTTTGTTAAATTTGAAATAGAGGCGGTCATTGAAAAAGGCCCGGATAACAGCCGCTTCATGATCCGGGGTCAAGGGCGGATCAAAACAGAACAAGGTCATGGCGGAAATATCAATTTCCTGGGGGTCATCATGGAGAATTTCCCATAAATCCCGGATATTTATAGACTCAGACAGCTTTTTGCGGGTTTCAGTCACCTGTCGCAGGTGAGAGACCAGGGTTGTTTTGGAAAGTCCAGTATCCAGTCCGGCCTCGGAGATATGCGCCAGACGCTTCTCGGAAAAGCTGACTTCCCGGCTGTTCTCATTGAGCAGCCGAAGTTTTCCTTTTGCCTCACTTAAGATAACCGCAGATATAATTTTTTGCTGGTCTATATATTCAACAATGTTGCCAATATTCATGCAAGGACAATAACAGGAAGGTATATTAAAGTCAAATCCGGCAAACAAAGACTGAACCTTGAAGACACCCTTTTTTTCAAGTAAAATAGCTGTATGACAAACAAAAATACCAGGAAAAATAAACAAAAATTAAAGCGGAAAAATGATCTGCCTAAGCTGGCATCGGACAAAGATTTTCTATGTGCATTTTTAAAGGATGAACAAGAAGCTTCAGCGGATAAGACTGCTGAACAGGAGCCGGCAGACACTGAACCTGAAGCGGATTTTTCAACCCTGCTGGAAGCTTCCCTGAAACAGAATCGTCCTCCCCGCCATGCGCCTAAGCCCATGCCCCTGAACCGCCGCCTCAAGCGCTACCCGCCGCCCGAAGCTGATCTTGACCTCCACGGGTTCACAGCCATCGGGGCCCGGGTCAAGGCCCGGTCTTTTATTTCAAATGCCCATATCCAGGGTTTTTTTACCCTGCGCATTATTGTGGGCAAGGGGCTTCACTCCGAAGACGGCCCTGTGCTTCCCCATGTGGTGGAGGACCTTTTAAAAGAGATGAAAAAAGAAAATATTGTCCTGGCCTATAAATGGGAGGGCCGGAAGAAATCAAACGCCGGTGCTGTGCGGGTTTATCTTAAACGTTTTGATGATTAAATAACCGGGCCATCACCTTGCCCTGAAAAATTTCCATCTGTCTCCTAATTCCCCGCAGTTGATTATTGGAATTTTTTTAATTCATGGCGCAGGAAACAGGAAAATTGTGCGTCAGTATTTATTGAGAAACCATTATTGGCAGGTGAATGTGTCTGCCGGGAGGAATATATGGAGTGCAAACAGGTTCAAAGACGTTTAACAGCCTGGAGTGACCATGAAATTCCAGGGGATGACGCTGTGGCATTGGAAGTCCACCTGGGGGCGTGTCCCGCATGCCGGGCCCGGGCCGAATCCTTGAAAGCGCTCATCCGTGCCCTGGACGGTCTGGGCGCTGTATCAGCCCCAGAGGGATTTTCCCGGCACGTTTGCCGGGCCGCCCGGGCCGGCATGGAATCCGTGGATATGGCCCAGTGGTGGCACCACCTCTCCCTGACCTGGCGGGGAATGGTGTGTGGCATGGCCATGGCCGGGCTGTTATTCGGGGCAGTACTGGGAACCAGTCTGGGCACCAGTTCGGAGAACACCGCCTCTTCAGCCCTTTATCTTGCCTTATCCGATGACGGAGGCTATTACTGATGAATACCGCTTTTAAACGAATATTGATCATCTTTTCCGTGGCCCTGAATATTGGATTTGTTGTCATGGCTGCCTGCCATCATTTTTGGATTCGCCCGGAACCCAGGGACGAGCGACATTGGAAAGAACTGACGGCCATCGTGGAAGAGATGACCTTGCCAAAGGCCCAGGAAACGGAACTTCTGAAATGTATGACCGAATTTAGAAAAAAGGTGGAAATCGTCAACCGCCAGATTCGCCAGGCCAAAGAGGATACCCTGATCTTTCTGTCCAAGGCCTTGCCGCTTGACGAACAACTGCTTCATGGGACGTTTGAAAAGACCAATCGTCTTTACCAGGAAAGACAAAAGCTGTTTGAATCCCATATTGTCAGACTGCATCAGATACTGGGAGAGGAAAAAGGGGTTTATCTTTTCCGGCGTATTCTGGCAAACAAAAAATCAGACTCCAGCCACAAGGGATAATGTTCGGTTTTAATTTAAACCGTCTGGATGACACTGAGCTTGCCGGACTGGTGGCCAGGGGCAACGAAAGAGCCTTTGCCGAGGTGGTGACGCGCCACCAGGATGCTGTTTACGGCTTTGCCCTGCGCATGCTGAACCATTCCCAGGAGGCCGAAGATGTCGCCCAGGAAGCATTCCTAAGATTTTTCAAAACTGCGGAACGGTTTCGGCAACAGTCCTCTTTGCGGACCTATCTGCTTAGGATTGCAAGGAATATCTGCATTGACATGTTCCGGAAAAAAAAGCCTGAGCTTTTGGATGAAATCCCGGAAACCCCGGATCTGGATACCCCTCTGACCCTGCTTGAAGGGGCGCTGACCCAGAAATCCATTGAAGACGCCGTGGAAAAACTGCCGGTCAACCAGCGCACGGCCATTCTTTTACGCCATGTTGAACAGATGTCCTACCATCAGATCGCAACGGCTATGGAGATATCCCGGGGTGCGGTGGAATCGCTGCTGTTCCGGGCAAGACGGGATTTAAAGCTGGCCCTGTCAAAAAACCGATAACTATTTGGAGAACCCTTTTGAATCATCCCGTAAAAACAATCATTGCGCTGTGCATCACCGCACTGATGCTCAACGGTTGCATCACATTAACGCCTGGGCCCCGGCAGGATGACCCCATTGCCATGCCCCATGGGTTTTCCCTTTATACAGACACAGACCCGGGTCCTGGAACCTGGTGGCACTCCTTTAGCAGCCCAGAGCTTGACAGCCTGGTTCAGCAGGCCCTGGCCGGTAATTTTGATATCCGCACGGCATTGTCCAAGGTCCGTCAGGCCGAGGCCGCGGCCCGGAAAGCCGGGGCAGATCTCTCCCCCACCATAGATTACAGCGGATCGGCCCAGACCTCCCGTGAACAGACCAAAACTGATGCAAAGGGCCGGTCCAGTGAAGATGCCAAAGAGTTCAGCGCAGGGCTTTCCGCCGGCTATGAAGTGGATCTTTGGGGCCGGCTCAATGCGCTGCACAAGGCCGAGATTACCGAATACCAGGCCACAAAAGAAGACCTTGATGCCGCCGCAGTCACCGTGTCCGCAGACGTGGCAACCGCCTGGATTGATATTCTGTCCCTGCGCCGGCAGATCAATATCCTGAACCAGCAGATCGAAACCAACCAGCGAATGCTCAGCCTCCAGGAGCTGCGGTTTGAAAATGGTCAGTCCGATGCCCTGGATGTGTCCCAGCAGCGCGACGTCCTGGCCCAGGCCAAGGCCCTTATGCCTCCGCTGCAGCTTGGGGAGGCCCGGCAGCTCAATGCCCTTGCTGTCCTGCTGGGCCTTGCGGGTAAAGGGGATGCCATTGCCGGCCGGATCTCCCAGAGCGATCTGCCCGACCTGATCCCGCTTCCCCAAACCGGCCTGCCCGCCGACCTTCTGGCCAGCCGGCCCGATGTCCGGGCCGCAGGTCTGAGATTAAATGAAAAGGACTGGCAGGTCTGTGCAGCAAAAGCAGACCGGCTGCCTGCCCTGGATCTTTCGGCCAGCGCAATTTTTTCCAGCGCGTCTTTGGATCTGCTGTTTTCCAACTGGGTATCCACCCTGGCCGCCTCCATCACAGGACCGGTGTTTGATGCAGGGTATAGATCCGCCGAGGTGGACCGGGCAAAGGCCGAAGCTGACCAGTATCTCACCGCCTATGCCCGGACAGTGGCCCAGGCGGTCCAGGAGGTGGAAGACAGCCTGGCCACGGAAAGGCGGCAGACCGAATACATCCGCCTGCTCAAGGAGCAGCTGGCCACCCTTCGCATCACCGTGAACGATGCGCATCTGCAGTACATGAACGGCCAGGACAACTACCTGGATTACCTGAGCGCCTGGATCAACGTCCAGGCCCTGGAACGCCAGCTGGTGGACGAACAGGCCACCCTGATCAAAAATCGTGTCACCCTGTACCGGACCCTTGGCGGAGACTGGACCCGGGGACTCTCCCAAGCGGATACCACTGAAACCCCTTCTAAGAATTCATAACAACGGAAAATAACCATGTCAGACATCCCCCAAAAACTTACCTTTTTCGGTAATGCCATAAAATTTTTTATTCCTTTGCTGATCATCGCCGGCGGCGCCGGTGCCTGGTTCTATTTCCAGTCCACGGCCCCTGTCATGAAAAAAGCAACCCCGGTCCGGGAGATCACCATGGTGGAGACCCAGGCCGCGCAAGTTGGGGAGAAACGCGTGCTGATCACTGCCATGGGCACCGTGGAAGCCTCCAGGAAGGTCACGCTGAAAGCCCAGGTCTCCGGTACGGTGCAGTCGGTGAGTGACCGGTTTACACCGGGCAGCCTGGTGGTCAAGGGCGAAACGCTTTTGCAAATTGACCCGCTTGATTACCAGGTGGCAGTCAGGAAAGCCCAAAGCGCCCTGGATCATGCCAAGGCTGCCCTGGCCATTGAACAGGGCAGCCAGAACATTGCCAAGGAAGAGATCAAAGTGCTCTCTGAAATGACCCGGCGCACCATCAAAAAGACAGACCTGGCGTTGAGAAAACCGCAGCTGGCCCAGGCCCAGGCTGACGTGACCAGCGCAGAGGCCGATCTGACCCAGGCCGGACTGGACCTTAGCCGGACCCGGATCTGTGCGCCGTTTAACAGCATTATTCTGGACCGGTCCGTTAATGAAGGGGCCTACGTGGGCACCCAGGAGGATCTGGTCACCCTGGCCGGTGCGGATGAGTTCTGGATTGAAGCGGTGGTGCCGTTGGACCAGATGACCTATATCGACCTGGACATTCCCGGGGGCAGCCCGGTGACCATCCGGTCCCAGTCCGGCCCGGGCACATGGCAGGGCCGGGTGATCCAAGCCAAGGCCCAGCTCTCTGATTCCAGCCGCATGTCCACGGTGATCATTGCCGTGCAAAATCCCCTGGGCACCCGGGATCATATCTCCGGCCAGCCCCTGATGCTCAATGACTATGTGAATGTGGAAATTTCCGGGCGCATCCTGGACAATGTGGTGCAGCTGCCCCGGTCTGCGCTGAAAGACAATGACACCGTATGGGTAAACGCCAACAATACCCTGGATATCCGCAAGGTCTCTCTGGCATGGAAGGGAACCCAGCATATTTACATTAAAACCGGCCTGGATCAGGGCGATCAGGTGGTCATTTCCAGCCTGTCCACCCCTGTCCAGGGCATGGCTGTCAAAACCTTTGAAACAACTGAACAGGAACCGGCCAAGATTGGTGAATTCACACCAGCCCCTTCCGATAATACAAGAGATCCATCATGACAACACAAGAGATACACACCCGGGGGCCTTTGGCCTGGATGGCGGGCAACTCGGTCATTGCCAACCTGCTGATGTTTGTTTTCCTGGTGGGCGGGCTGCTCATGGCCCTGAACCTGAAGCAGGAGGTGTTCCCGGACTTCACAGAAAATTCGGTATCCATCAGCATATCCTACCCCGGGGCCAGTCCCGAAGAGGTGGAGAACGGTATTATCCTGGCCGTTGAAGAGGCTCTTGAGGACATTGAGGGCATTGATGAGGTTACGTCAAATGCCACGGAAGGTGCTGCCAGCGTCACGGTGGATCTGGTTGAGGGAGCTGACGAAATCAAGGTATGGCAGGAAATCAAAAGCGAAATTGACGCCATCGCCACCTTTCCCGAGGAATCCGAAGAGCCCGTGGTCTCCATTAACAGCCATCGGCGCGGGGTTCTCACCGTGGCCCTTCACGGCAGTGTGGGTGAGGTGACCCTGCGCTCGGCCGCCGATGCCATCCGGGATAAAATGCTGCTGGATTCCCACATTACCCAGGTGGAACTTACCGGCGTCAAGGATTACGAGGTCCGGGTGGAGATTCCCCAGGCCACGCTGCGGCGGTACGGCATCACCCTGGGTGATGCGGCCGACGCCATTGCCAAGGCATCGGTGGAGCTGGGCGGCGGCAGTTTGAAAACCGAAGCCGGGGATATCCTGGTCCGGGTCAAGGACCGCAGGGAATATGCGGCCCAGTATGCCAAGGTGCCGCTGCTCACCCTGGCTGACGGTTCCAGGGTGCTTCTGGGAGATGTGGCCACTGTAGAGGAAACCTTTGAGGATTCCAATACCTGGGCCAACTTCAACGGCGACCCGTCCGTGATGATCGACATCTATCGTGTGGGAGATCAGACCCCCACCGAGGTGGCCGGGGCGGCAAAAGAGATCATCAATGAGCTGAACCACACCCTTCCCAAAGGGCTTCACCTGACCATTCTCAATGACAGCTCAAACACCTATATCCAGCGCGCCCAGCTGCTGATGAGCAATGGCCTGCAGGGGCTGGCCCTTGTCTTCATATTCCTGGCCCTGTTCCTGGAGATCCGGCTGGCCTTCTGGGTCAGCCTGGGAATTCCGGTTTCATTCATCGGTTCGTTTTTTTTTCTCTCTGCGGCGGATGTCTCCATTAACATGATCTCCATGTTTGCCTTCATTGTCACATTGGGTATTGTTGTGGACGATGCGGTGGTGGTGGGTGAAAATGTCTACCACTGGCGATCCAAGGGATTGCCGCCCCTGAAGGCGGCCATTGCCGGGGCCAGGGAGGTGGCGCTGCCCGTTGTGTTCAGCGTACTCACCAACCTGGTATCGTTCATGCCGCTGCTGTTTGTTCCCGGATTCATGGGGAAAATATTCAAAGTCATCCCCATCGTGGTGGCATCGGTGTTCGGCATTTCACTGGTGGAAAGTCTGTTTATTCTGCCGGCCCATCTGGCCCACCGTACCCGCAGCCAGGCCATCTGGCCGTTCAACCACCTGGAACGCTGGCAGGGCAAGTTCAGCAATGCCTTTGAATCCTTTGTCCGCAACCAGTTCGGCAGTTTTTTAAAATTCATGCTCTCCTGGCGCTACGGCGTGATCGCCTTTGGCCTTGCCCTGATGGTGGCCCTGGGCGGATATATCTTTTCCGGACGGATGGGTCTTGAAATGTTTCCCCGCAGCGAATCAGACTATGCCTATTGTGAAGCCACCTTGCCCTACGGGTCAGCGGAGTCCAAGCTGAAAGAGGTGGAGAACAGGCTGATTGCCTCGGCCCGGACGGTGATCGATAAAAACGGAGGGGAAAAGCTGGCTGTCGGTATTTTGAGCGATGTCTCCGATAATGTCATCATCGCCAGGACCTTCCTGGTATCAGAGGATGTCCGCCCCATATCCACATCCCGGGTCACGGAGTTGTGGCGTCAGGCCACAGGCGGCCTGGCCGGGCTTGAAAACCTCCGGTTTGAATCCAA
This sequence comes from Desulfobacter sp., assembly GCF_050177295.1. Lineage (NCBI taxonomy): Bacteria > Pseudomonadati > Thermodesulfobacteriota > Desulfobacteria > Desulfobacterales > Desulfobacteraceae > Desulfobacter > Desulfobacter sp. Next base: position 2,793 of record NZ_JBFXHE010000025.1, on the reverse strand, counting down.
CATGGGTGGGCCGGGTTCCGGGAAGAACCTGACCGTCCGTCTGGCCCACACCGACACCCAGACCCTGGAGAGCGCAGGCCAGGGTCTGGCTGCCGCCTTGTCCAACTATGCCATTGTCCATGATATTGACGACGGGTCAGAACAGGGTAAGCGCCAGTTCGACATCCAGCTGCTCCCCTTGGGAGAGCGCATGGGGCTGACCTCCCAGGAGGTGGCCAACCAGGTCCGGTATGCATTCCAGGGGGCCCAGGCGTTAAAGCAGCAGCGGGGCCGGAACGAGGTCACCATCCGGGTCAGTCTTCCAGAAGATGAGCGGATCACCGAATCGACCCTGGAAAACCTGGTGCTTCTCTCGGACAAGGGAGAGATCTATCTGCGGGATGCCGTGAAGATGACCCCGGGCAGGGCATATACCAAAATCGAGAGGACCGACGGCCGCCGCAACATTGAGGTGACGGCCAATGTCAATCCCCCGGCCCAGGCGGAAAATATTCTAAAAGAGGTGAAAGCCGGGATCATTCCGGAGCTCCAGAAAAAATACCCGGGGCTGACCATGAGTCTCGGCGGTCACCAGGAAGATATGCGGGACAGTTTAAGCGCCATGGTGACAGGATCTTTGATGGCCTTGTTCGGCATTTACGCCCTGCTGTGCATTCCGTTTAAAAGCTATGTCCAGCCGCTGATCATCATGGTCAGTATTCCCTTCGGGGTCATCGGCGCCGTGATTGGCCATATCATCATGGGATACTCCCTGTCCATCAATTCCATTTTCGGGGTGGTGGCCCTGTCCGGGGTGGTGGTCAATGATTCCCTGGTGCTCATTGACTTTGCCAACCGCAGGGTCCGAGAAGGCGCATCCTGTTTTGAGGCGATCTATTCCGCAGGCATCCAGCGGTTTCGGCCCATCCTTTTAACCACGGTGACCACCTTTGGCGGGCTGATGCCCATGATCATGGAGACCTCCCGCCAGGCCCAGATGATGATCCCCATGGCCATCTCCCTGGGATTCGGGGTGCTGTTTGCCACGGCCATTATTCTGGTGATGGTACCCTCTTTATACGTGGTGCTGGATGATGTCTCCCGGTTGATGTATGAACCTGTGCCGGACGCGCTGTCACTGTCAGAGGTGCCCCGGATAGAATAATTCTTTCTTTACCCTCTTCAAAGCGTTGTTCTGTTTCCTGAAGGGCCTTTTTATGCCAGGCTGGAGATTCAAGTAACTCTTCTTCTGATAATAAATCCGTCCACAAGGCATCCACCATTTTGAGTTTTTCTTTCCGGGTAAGGTGTTTTATTTCTATTGCATTTTGCATAATTCAATCCTGTTATATTTGAAAAATAATTGGCATTTTTACCTAGTTCTGTAAATGTCGTGCCAAGATACCCGAATCTGAAACCGGGTCACTGGCTAAGCTGGTATTTTTTTACGGCTTGGTTGTGGTCTTCCAGATTGGTGGAAAATTGATGGGTGGTGTCGTTTTTTGATACAAAGTAAAGAAAGTCTGTCTGGGCAGGATACAGGGCTGCCTTTAGGGATTGGGCGCCCGGGTTGGCAATGGGACTGGCCGGAAGTCCGTCGATCTGGTAGGTATTATAGGGGGTGACACGCCTTAAATGTTTATATTGAATTCTTCCGTGATAGTCAGATACCCCGTAAATCACTGTGGGGTCACTTTCAAGCCGCATATGGCGTTTGAGCCGGTTATGGAAGACCGATGAAATCATTGCCCGCTCTTTGGCATTGCCGGTCTCCTTTTCGATTATTGAGGCAAGGATGACAACTTCATGGACGCTTAAGCCTATCTCCTTTGCCCGGGCTTTCCATGTGTCAGTAAATGTTTTGTTAAAGGTGGATACCATTTTTTTGATTACGGTTTTGCAGTGTGTCTCCTTGGAAAAAAAATAGGTGTCCGGAAACAGATACCCTTCCAGGGTCATGCCCGGTATTTCACACTGATTGATAAATTCAATATCATTGCACAAAGATAAAAATTGCTGCCGGGAACACAAACCAGATTCCTGGGCGAGCATTGCAATTTCCTCCATGTTCAGCCCTTCGGGAACCGTAAACCGGTAAAGTTTGTTTTTACCCGAAATTAAAAGGTTTAAGATGGTTTCCGGGTTCATCCCGGTGTTCATCTCGTATTCCCCTGCCTTTATTCTTGTCCCTGCTTTTTTCAGCCGGGCATATAGTTTAAATGCAGTGGGATTTGAAATTAATTCCTGTGCCTTAAGGTTCTGGGCTATGGAGGGTAAATGCTGGCCGGAAGATACCGTAAAGTTAACAGGTTTAGATATTTTGGCTGCAGGTGTCTTGATAAAAGAGGACATCCAGTGCATAGCAGCTCCGGCGGCTATTGCAATGCACAAGCAGACCATGGCGAAAAAAAGGATAATTTTTTTTATCATTTTTGATATAAAATAAAACGGGTCTGCCGGTAAATCGGTCAGACCCGTATGTTTTAATTATTTCCTTGTACCTTATTTATTTGGCAATAGGAAACTCGGTATCAGGATTGTAGCAGATCCGACAGCAGTTCAGACAGCGATCAGCCTCGGCAAGAGCCTGGTCTTCGGGCAGAACCAGATCAACCTCAATCATTGAATCCAGCCTCTGGTTAACCGGTATTTCCGGCATTTTAGCCCGTTTGCTGGGCGTTATGCCGTCAACTTTTTTGAAAATAGATTCAGGGATTCTTTTTCCCAGTAAGGAATTCTCGACCGGTTCAACCGGTTTTCCTTTCAGGAACAGGTCGATGGCGCGGGCGGCACGCCTTCCGCCGCCAATGGCAG
>NZ_JBFXHE010000024.1:0-23313 GCF_050177295.1 Desulfobacter sp. | reverse complement strand
ACCAGGGCGCAAATCCTCAGCCCCATGGCTTTGACCCGTTTTTTTATCATCAGGCACTGAAACCCAGGCGCTGGCGCCGGGCCTCGAACATGGCAATACCGCCTGCCACAGACGCATTCAGGGAGGTCACATGGGTTTCCATGGGAATGGACAAAATAAAATCACAGGCTTTTCTGACCCCGGGCCGCAGCCCGGTATGCTCGCCCCCCACCACAAGGACCAGGTTACCGGTAAGGTCTGCCTCAAAAAGGCCTTTATCTGCACCGGCATCCAGACCGGACACCCAGGCCCCATATTTTTGAAGGTCCCGGATCAGAACGGAAAGGTTGGTGGCTAAAAAGATGGGGGCATGCTCCATGGCCCCGGCTGAACTGCGGGAGACCCCGGCAGACGGCAGGGCACAGCGGTCTTTTGGCATCACGATGTAATCAACGCCGGCACACAGGGCTGTGCGGATCAACGCACCGGTATTCTGGGGGTCTTCAATGCTTTCAAGAATAAGCGTAAAAAACGGATCTGTCCGGGTTTCAATCTGTGTGAGCAGGGTGGATACCGGTTGAACCGGAAAGGAAGAGACCCTGGCGGCAATGCCCTGGTGACGGCCAAAACCAGCCAGCCGGTCCAGTTCCTCACCGGCAAGGGTTTGGACAGCCACCTTCTTTTCACCGGCCAGGTCTGCCACGGCTTGTACACGCTTATCAGACCGGTTCTCATACACCATGATGGATTCAAATTTTCGGCGGCCGGCTTTCAGGGCTTCAAATACCGAATGATATCCGTAAAGGATTTCTTTATCCCCGGGATTCCGGTTCTCACTTTTTCGTCCCTGGCCACGGGGGGGGCGGCCCCGGCCCTGGGAATCGGATTTGCCGGCCATCAGTTCGCAATCTCCCGTTCAATAATGCCAATGAATTCGGCAACCGCCTCATCCAGCACATCATTGACCACCACATGGGCATAAAAGGACTTCTGGTCTATTTCCCCTTTTGCGTTATCCAAGCGTTTGCGGATGACCTCTTCGGCATCGGTTCCCCTGCCCCGCAGCCGCTGTTCAAGTATCTCTAAAGACGGAGGCATGATGAATATGGAAACCGGATTTAGGCCCGAATCCATAATCTGACGCCATCCCTGGACATCAATATCCAATAGAACGCTTTGGCCTGCGGCAAGCTGTTCTTGAACGAAAAGTCCGGAAGTGCCGTAACAATTTTCGTGGACTTGTGCCCATTCCAGCATCTGGCCGGATGCCACCATTTCCATGAACTGTACCTTATCCGTAAAAAAATAATCTTTTCCGTGGACCTCGCCCTGCCGGGGTTTCCGGGTGGTATGGGAAATGGAATATACCAGGCCTTGAAACCGTTTCAGAACTGCTTTGACAAGGGTGGTTTTGCCGGCTCCGGACGGTGCGGAAACAATGAAAAGTTTTGCCGCCATGTACTATTCCTCCTGAGGTGCTCCGGGGTTTTGGATCAGGGATTCAAAGCGTGCGGAAACCGTTTCCGCCTGAATCGCGGACAGAATCACGTGGTTGGAGTCTGTCACAATGATGGCCCGGGTTTTTCTGCCATGGGTCGCGTCAATGAGGCGCCGGTCCTCCCGGGCTTCATCCTTAATCCGTTTCATGGGCGCCGAGTTCGGGGATAAAATCGCCACCACCCGGTCGGCCACCACTGTATTGCCAAAACCGATGCTTAAAAGTGGCTGTTCCATAGTTTTCCTTTTTTAATTTTATTCGATGTTCTGCACCTGCTCCCGGATTTTTTCCAACTCGGATTTCAGGTCTACCACGGCATGGGACAGGGTTGCGTTGCCGGCTTTGGAACCAATGGTGTTAAATTCCCGGTTAAACTCCTGGATCAGAAAATTAAGCTTTCTGCCCTGGGACTCATTTTCATCCATGACCTCCCGGAACATTTTAATGTGGCTGTGCACCCGGACAATCTCCTCGGACACATCACTTCTGTCCGCAAGAAGCGCTGTTTCCTGGGCCAGACGGACCGGATCAAAGCAATCCCCGTCCTCGGAGGTAAGCACGGTTAGGCGTTCCTTAAGCCGGGCCTTGTAAACTTCCGGTATGGTTCTGGCCTGTTCTTCAACGCCTTGCATGCGCTGTTCAATGCCTGAAATACGACGGGCTAAATCCTGGTACAGATTTTCCCCCTCGCTCTTTCTCATGCGGTCAAGGGCCTCAGCTGCGGTCCGGGCCGTGTCACACAGGGCGGAGCGGATAAACTCCAGGTTGACTTCAGGTTTTGCAGCCACAATGACCTGCTTTGCCCCGAGTATGGTTTCCAGGGCAATTTCACCGGAAAGGGAAAGGGTGTCCTGGACCGTCTTCAATGCGTTATAATAGGCTTTGGCCTTGATAATGTCCACCGCAAACAGGTCCTGGTCCAGGGACTGGTCCTCCAGATTCACCCGGATCTCTATTCTGCCCCGGGTATGGAACTGCCCCATGATTTTCTTAACTTCCTCTTCAAAGGGCTGGCAGGTCTCAGGCAGATAAATCGAAAAATCCAGGGAACGGGAATTATACGCGCGAACGGTCATGTCCACGGTCATGGCATCCAGGGTGTGCGACACTTTGGCAAAAGCGGTCATGCTTTTTATCATACAATTATCCTTTTATGGCGTTTGATCATGAGCCTTAAGATCAGCAAGATATTTCTGCCTCACCTGGCCTAAAAATTTCAGCACAGCACGGGAGGCATAATCCGGGTAAGTCCACGCCAGGGTTTGAAAACCCTTTTTGGTGTACATTAATGTCAGATCTGCATAAATTTGCTGTCCAATGTAAATCCTGTGGGAATACTCCTTTCCCGTGGCCAGGATAAACCGGGAAGCCAGAAGATACCCCGGGTCAATGTTGATGGTTCTGTTGTTTTGCTCCAGACAGCCGGATTCAATCCTGTTGGTGTCAAGTTTGATCGAAGCAAGGGCATCCTGTTCCATGAGCGGCTTGAATGCAATAAGTCTGCGAAACAAAGGTTCCCCCATTTCCCTGTAATAATAATCTGTGAAATCAAAATCCAGCCAGGGGGAGATCATATCCACGGGACCGCCCACGGCTTCAAGGCGTGGGAAGACCGATTCCAGGACCGTTTTATCTTTCATGAAAACCGACATCACAAGCTTGGCCGGTGCAGGTTTTTTAGGCGTACTCATGGGTTAACGGGAATTTGTTTAACAGGGATTGCCTCGTCAATGAGCATAATGGGAATATCATCCTTGATTTCGTATTTAAGGGCACAGGCGTTGCAGACCAGTCCGTCTTCTGCCGGGGTCAGTTCCACCGGGCCTTTGCATTTGGGGCAGACAAGAATTTCGAGCAGTTCTTTTGATACAGCCATGGCAGTATCTCCTTGAAAAATATATCAGATTTTTGAGGTTTGCATGGATTGCAGTTTATAATACGGACCTTTTGAAGCCATCAGGTCATCATGGCCACCTTGTTCAACAATGGTGCCGTCTTTGAGCACAATGATCCGGGAGGCATAATTGATGGTGGACAGCCTGTGGGCAATGACAAAGGAAGTACGGCCCGCCATCAGATTTTCCAACGCCTTTTGCACAACTTGCTCCGCTTGGGAATCCAGGGCCGAGGTTGCCTCGTCCAGAATCAGCACCGGCGCATTTTTCAACAGCGCCCTTGCAATGCAGATCCGCTGTTTTTCCCCCCCGGACAACCGGGAACCCAGCTCTCCGATCACAGTATCATATCCCCTGGGAAACCCGCAGATAAAATCATGGGCAAAGGCTGCCTTTGCTGCCGCTTCAACAGCGCCATCATCTGCATCCATTTTTCCATACCGGATATTGTCCCGCACGGTCTCGTTGAATAAAATAGGTTCCTGGGTCACAATGGAAATATGGTCCCGAAGGGAAGCAATGGTCAGGTCCCGGACATCGTGGCCGCCGACAAAGACCGTGCCCCCGGCCACATCATAAAGTCTTGGGATCAGGTTCACCAGGCTGGTTTTGCCGCCGCCGCTCATGCCGACTAACGCCAGGGTCTCTCCGGGTGCCGCCTTTAAATTGATGTTCTTCAGGGCTAAAGACTCTTCAGAACCGTAGGCAAAGGAGACGTTTTCAAACACCACTTCACAGGATGACGCATTAAGGGGCCGGGCATCAAACTTGTCCACCACATCGTTCCGGGTTTCCAGCACATCAAAAACCCTGGATGCGGCAGCCACCCCCTCCTGGATGGTATTGTTCAGGTTGGACAATTTCTTCACCGGGTCATAAAGCATCATCACGGCAGTCAAAAAAGAGAAAAACACCCCGGGTGTGGACGTGCCGTTGACCACCCGCATCCCGCCGAACCAGACAACAAAAGCAATGCCTAACCCGCCTAAAAATTCCATCACCGGGGAGGACAATGCCCGTGTCATCACCTTTTTCATCTCCAGACGGAACAGCTCTCCGGTTTTTTCCTTGAATCTGGCTGTTTCAAAGGACTGAAGATTGAATATTTTAATGATCTTTGCCCCGGAAAAGGTTTCATGCAGAAAGGAATTTAGATCTGCCATGGTTTCCTGGGACCCTGTGGAAAACCGCCGGATTCTTTTACCAAACAGGACAATGGGATAAAAGGCAAGGGGAAGTACAATAAAGGCACCCAAGGCAAGTTTCCAGTCCCGGTAAAAAATAACAAACAAAAACGCCACAACGGAAAAAGAATCCCGGAACAAACTGATGACGGCAGTGGACACCATGCCTTTGATAATATTGACATCATTGGTGATCCGGGACATGAGTGCCCCGGTTTTCTCCTTGTGGATATATGCAATGGGCAGATTCATGATCTTTTCATAAAGGCTGTCCTGAAAATCGCGGATAATACGCTGTCCCACATGGTTCATCAGGTATTCCGACCCGTATGAACCAGCGCCTTTCAGAAAAAAGACCAGGACGGCAAGACCGGGGATGAGCAATAACTTGGTACTGTCCCTGGCAATGAAAATATCATCAAGCACCGGTTTAACCAGCAGGGCCATGGCACCGTTGGCGCCTGCCACCACCACCATACATAACGCAGCCAGGGCAATTTTTTTCCAGTGTGCAGACACCATCCGGATAATCTTTTGCCTGCGTTCTTTGGACAGTCTGTTTTTTCTGGGTTTCATGGGCAGGGACAATTGCTTTACAGATTTTGTTGTCAAGTATCAAAAAACATGAGAGCATAGCCTCCCATGACAAAGTGTGCTTTTATATCCAAATTTTTCCAATTTTACAATATCCTGTGGGATGCTGCCCTGCCTTTTTTAAAACGGCACCCAAGGCTTGCACCAACCTTTGACAGGCGTATCAACCCTGTTCACCTTCAACCGGCAGATATCTGGATACAGGCAGCATCAGCCGGGGAGGCTTATCTTGCCGTATCCGTCATAAAGGCACTTAACCCGGACAGGCCGGTCACCATGCTTTTGACGACAACCACGGATCAGGGCATGAAAATTCTAACCCAAGAGCTGCCGCCAGAAGAATTTTCACCCCGTATCCGCCTGTGCGTTGATATCTTCCCCTTTGACAGCCCAAAGGCCATGAACAAAGCAGTGCAACAGGTTAATCCTGCTGTCATGGTTCTGCTGGAGACAGAACTGTGGCCGGCGCATCTTTATGCCTTAAAAAGGAATCGTACAAACGTATTGATCATCAACGGCAGGTTATCCCCAAAAAGCAGCCGGAATTACCGGCTCACCAAAGCGTTCTGGCAATCTTTTGCCCCGGAATGCATCCTGGCCGTCTCTGCCGAAGACGCCCAAAGATTTTCCCAGGTATTTCCCCACACCCGTGTTGAGACCATGGACAACATCAAATTTGACCGTATGACGGTTCAAGAAACGGCCAGTAAAATTTCCGCATTAGCTGCAATTGTGCCCAGGGAACTGCCCTTGTCTATTTTTGCCTCCTTCCGCCGTCAGGAAGAAAACCAGATCATTGACATGGTAAAAACCTTATCAGAAAAGGTGCCGAACCAGGTTATTGCCCTGTTTCCCAGGCATATGCACCGGATAACCCCATTTTTAAAAAAACTGAATAAAAACGGCCTCAACGTTTACCAAGGCTCACAGCTATCATCCGTTCTAACCGGCCCGGCCATTATCCTGTGGGACAGGTTTGGAGATCTGCACCAGGCTTACAGCCATGCCGGCGCGGTCTTTGTCGGCGGAAGTCTTGCGCCCCTGGGGGGACAGAATTTCATGGAACCCGCAGCCTTAGGCATTCCCACAATAACAGGCCCCCACTGGCAGGATTTTGCCTGGGTGGGAAAAGAGATATTCAGGACTGGCACCGTAATCCGATGTAAAAACTGGCAGCATGCGGCTAAAACCATGTGCAGCCACCTGGTAAACTCCGGAGGCAGAAAAGCCCGTATTGACGCGGTGAGCCGTTATATTTCACAAAAACAGGGCGGGGCACAGACCGCTGCAGACACAATTCTGGCGTCATGGGAGACAAAACAACCTGGAGCGCCGGCTGGCTGACAAAAAGCAAGCCAGTCATCTGGGAACCCAACCCCTTTAACCCGGCTGATCAGCCGGCCCTTGAAAAAGAAGCAAAAGGTTTTGGAACGTTATTTCACCAAGACGAAAAACCGGCTGAAAGATGCGAAAACGCATTTTGACAAGTTCAGCCACAGCCGCTCTCAGCAGGAGATGGCCAATATCGCCTGTCTGAAATCCATTCGCGACTTTTTCGCAAAGCTTCCCGGCCTGACAAAAAAACTCAACCCAGGGTACAGGTGCATGAAAAAAGATGGGGCTGGTCTTAGACAATCTGCTGTCAATTCTATATTTTTCCAGTTGACAAGCGTTTAAACAAATCGTATGCATGTCCGAAAATCGTATGCATGTTCAAAAATTAAAAATCGGTTTCCGGGTATACAGGCATAAAACTGGGCAAACGCCTGTTTGATAATCCTTGAAATCAATTGACCACAGGAGGAAAAACAGAGATGATGAGAAGATGGTTTTTGATCGTATTGATTCTGGGAACGGCCGTTCCTGCATTTGGCGGCGGTATTGACAACAAGCAGAACTTTTCAGCGGCATATGTCGGCAGCCTCAGCCGAAATGCCGCAACAGACGGTGCGGATGCCGCAGCGTACAACCCTGCCGGCCTGATGCAGCTCCAGAACGGGACCTACCTGGAGGTCGATCTCCAGCCCTTTACCTTTGACTATGACCATGAATTCAACGGGGAAACCCAAACCGCCAGTCCCAACCTGATCGCCCCCATGGCCTTCGGGGTCCACAAACGGGAGAAATGGGCCGTATGGGGGGCTTTTACCATTAATGGCGGCGGCGGGGAGACCGAATACGACAACGGCAACATCATCACCCAAACCGTTGAGAATCTCATGGCCGCGGGTGCGTTCTACAGAGGGGCCGGTATCCTGCCAGGAGGGACGCTTTCCCAGCCCTATGCCTATGCCAAAAGCTATGACTACGCCTTCACCACAGGCCTCTCCTACGATCTTCACCCCATGGTCTCTGTTGCCGCCGGGGTCAGGTACGTGATCACCGACAAGGAAGTGGATCTCCACGGCACCTACAACGGCTCCTATATCCTGGCCAAATACGAGCAGGAAGCAGACGGTTTCGGAGGGGTGATCGGTATCGACATCCATCCTTCGGACAAGCTCAACATCGGTATCCGGTATGAATCAGAAGTCAACCTGGACTGGGACACTGATACGGGCGGATCAAACCCGGACGGCATATTCCTTCTCAGACAGTTCGGCCGGGTGGACGGCCAGAGCTATGCCAGGGATCTTCCGGCCGTACTGGCGATCGGCCTTGAGTGGAAAATCCTCCCCAAGCTCACGCTCAAGCCCTCATTCTCCCTCTACTTTGAAGAAGATGCGGATTGGGATACCCAGAATTACGCCGTGGACGGCAACTCCTTTGATCTGGCCCTGGCCCTTCAATACGATGTCAACGCGGACTGGTCCCTGACCGCGGGTTATCTTTATATCGACGTGGACATGAAGCCTGAAAACTTCGGCATCATTGAGCAGATGAATCCGCCCCTTGACTGCCATGCCTTTGCCCTGGGGGCAAAATACAGGATGACGGAGCAAATTACCCTGACCCTGAGCGCTGCCGGATACTTCTACAAAGACGACACCGCTCCCGCAACCCTTGTAAGTCCAGAAGTCACCTACGACAAGACTCTGTATCAGGGAGGTATCGGTATCCAGTATCGGTTCTAACCGGCCAGAGGAATCCAACAGGAGGAAGTATTATACTTAAAGTTGCTGTTAATGGTTTTGAAAAAACCGGTTGCAGAAATTCGACCTGTGCATGAATCATGACAAGATTAATAAATTGACAGGGTCGCTGAGACGAGTTAATTTCTATACAATTATACCGGTTGAATTAAGGCTTTCTGGAAACTGAAGGAAGCTTTTTTGTGAAGGATCAGAATCAAAACAAGGCAGCCTATGAACAATACAAATTCCATATTTCAAAACAAGGCTCTGCTGATTACCGTTGCCATGCTGCTGGTTTTCGTGGAACTCCAAATTTTCTTCGTTTTTTCGGCAAAATCCGGAAAAAAGCAGAGCCTTCAGGTTCTGAATGATTCGGGAACAGTCATTTACGAAACTGATGGGACGAATTTAACCCAGTTTAAAAAGTATTATTTTGAAGCAACCTTCGGCCCCTTTGAAAATTATCAAAAAAAGCTGGTCACCCGGACAGTGCCTTTTCCATTCAGGGCCTGGTTTGCCACGGCCCTTGGCCTTCCTTTAGGGTTTACGCTTTTGTTTGCCTTTATTATATCAGCCGCCTCAACACTTTTCGGCAAAAAGCAAAAAGAGCCCCAGGCACCCCCGGATGCGGACGTTGCGCCCAAGGGGAAAGTGGATCAGATTTTAACCCATATCAACCGTATGAATATTTTTATGATTGGCCTGGGCGTTTTTCTGGTTGTTCTTGCCTTCTGGGTGCTGCCCAATCTGGTTTCCGTCATCGGTAAAACCGGTCTTGAAATCATTGAGCGGTATCGATGGTTTTTTGCCATTTCCGGCATTGCCATTCTTTTGATTTTTGCCTGGTTTCTTTACTTACGATATCTCCTGGCCAAAAAGACCCTGGAAGCAGAAACCCATATCCGGGAGCATCAGTTGAACCTGAGCAGATTGCCAGGACCTGAACCGTCCTTCCTTGAAATCGAAAATAAATCTGATCCCGATATACTGGAGATTTCCGCTTCATCAGAAGATTAACCGCTGTCTGTAACGGGCTATTCATATACTGTATGGCGCCGGGGATCAAAGGCCTCTCTGATGCCTTCGCCGATGAAGGTGACGGTCATCAGCGTCACCACAAGGGCAGACACCACGGCAGCGGAAATCCACCAGGCTTCCATGTTCTGCCAGCCCTGGGATAAAAGTTCGCCCCAGGAGGGGGTGGGCGCAGGCAGGCCGAACCCCAGGTAATCCAGGGAGGTTAAGGCCACAATGCCGCCGGAAATGGCAAAGGGCGCATAGGTAACGATCACGGATATGGTGTTGGGAATAATGTGCATGAAAATAATTCTCATGTGCGAAGCGCCCAGGGACCTGACCGCGAGAATATATTCGCGTTCCTTTTCCCGGTAGGTCATGGTGCGCATTACCCAGGTAATGGAAATCCAGCCGAAAAAAGCCATGATCAGAATCAGGATCATAAAGCTTGGCACCACAATGGAGGAGATGATGATGATCACGTACAGAAACGGGATATTGCTCCAGATCTCAATGACCCGCTGGAAAAACAGGTCAAATTTTCCCCCGAAATAGCCCATGGCACAGCCCAGGGATATACCCACAGTATAGTTTAAAAACAGCAGAACCAGGGAAAAAAGAATGGCCGTGCGAAACCCGTACACAAGGCGGGCCAGCACATCGCGGCCCACATTGTCCGTGCCCAGGAAATGCCGAAGGGAAAACGAGGGGGGAAACGGCGGGTATTCATTGAGGCGCAGATCATTTTCATAAGGATTATACGGCACCGGCGGCATAATCACATAGCCTGCCTCCCCTTCCCTGTCCATTTTCTGTTTCAGTTCCCGGTAATTGGTCTCATAGGAATAATCCAGGCCAAAGGTCTTCCCCGGGATCATATCTTTATAGGTGGGAAAATAAAACTCGCCCTGGTAACAGACAACAAGGGCTCTGGAATTAATAAACACTTCGGCAAAAAAGGAGATAAACATCAGGGCCAGGATAATCACAAGGGACCAGAAGCCTCTTCTAACACTGCAAAAGCGCCTGAACTGTTCCTTTGTCACCGGGTTCAATAATGCCATACCATCATACTCCTTAGCAACCTCATGGTTGTGAGGATTGCACATTTTTCTGCAACGCGGCAGATGGTGACTTTTCGTTCAAACACTATTTAAACCGGACCCTTGGGTCCACTAGGGCGACACACACATCAGACAAAATATTTCCCACCATGAACAGCAGGGATGAAATCACAAGTATCCCCATCACCACCGGGTAATCCCGGTCCAAAATGGACTCATACCCTAGAAGGCCCATGCCGTCGATATTAAACACCTTTTCAATGAGAAACGAACCCATCAGAAGAATGGAAATATTGTTGCCGAAACTGGTGGCAATGGGGACCAGGCTGTTGCGAAGGGCATGGCGAAAGATGGCCTGTTTAAAGCTCAAGCCCTTGGCAATGGCCGTGCGCACATAATCGGCAGCCAGGTTGTCCATGAGCGTGTTTTTCATCAAAAGGGTCATCACGGTAAAGGAGCCCAGCACATAGGAGAGAAGCGGCAGCACGGTGTGCCATGCCACATCCCTTATTTTTTCCCCAAGCGTCATATCGGTGAAATAGTCGGATGCGAGCCCGCCCAGGGGAAACAGATCCATGCGGGAGGCAAAAAGCACCAGCATGATGACACCGGCCACCCAGCCCGGGATGGCGTAGCCTGTAAAAATAACCCCAGAGGTTATATTGTCAAACCCGCTGTTGTGGCGCACAGCCTTGGCCACGCCCAAGGGGATGCAGACGCCGTAGATGAGCACCATGCTCAATACCCCGAAATAAAGGGATATGGGAATGCGCGCCCTAATCATGTCCCACACCGGGTCCTGGTACCGGGTGGACCGGCCCAGATCTCCTTTAAGCACCTTGAGAAGCCAGATGCCATAGCTTCGGAGCACAGGCTTGTCAAATCCGTAATAGGCTTCAAGTTTTTTGATCTGGTCATCGGACAAAGGCTGGCCCTGCCCCGCCGTGGCCCTGGAACGGCCACCCTGCTCACCCGTGTGCATGGCCCTGGTTTCGGCAATGATGCGCTCAATGGGACCGCCGGGCACAAAGCGGGTGATGGTGAACACCATAATGGTGATGCCGATGAAGGTGGGGATCACTAAAAGGAGCCGTCTGATAAAATACGCTGTCACAGGATAAAAAGGCGCTTCACTCTTGTTTCTTGTTTCCGGTTTCTTGTTTCTTGCCCGATACCGTATCAAAAACAGATGCCAGGGCCTTGTCCAGAAACTCGGGTTTGGTGCCGCCGGCCTGGGCCATGTCCGGCCGCCCGCCACCACCGCCACCCACAATACCGGCAGCGGTTTTAATAATATCACCGGCCTTGAAGGTCTTGGTCAGATCGCTGGTGACCATGGCAATAAGCAATGCTTTGCCGTTGGATTCGGTACCCAGCAGCAGCACGCCCGAGCCCAGTCTGGTTTTGAATTTGTCTGCCAGGTCCCGAAGCTGGGATTGATTTTCAATGTCCACCCGTTTGGACAGGACCTTGACCCCGTTGATCTGCCTGATATTGTCATCCATGTCTTCAACGGATTTGGACGCAATTTTGGCCTTAAGTGCGGCCAGCTCCTTTTCCACGGCCTTTTTCTCGGCCACAAAGGTTTCAAGCCGGTCCACCACATCGTCCCGGGCACTTTTCAGAACAGACGCCACCTTTTCCAAGGCAGACTGATCTGCATGGACTGTTTCAAGGGCAGCAAGCCCTGTCACCGCCTCGATACGGCGCACACCCGAGGCAATCCCCCCCTCGGACAGGATGCGGAACAACCCGATGTCGCCGGTGGCGCGGGTGTGGGTTCCCCCGCACAGTTCCTGGGAGAAATCCCCCTGGGAAACCACCCGGACCACATCCCCGTATTTTTCCTCAAACAGGGCCGTGGCACCGGACCGGACCGCTTCGTCCATGTCCATCTCCTTGGTGGTCACCGCATGGTTCTCAATGATATGGGTGTTGACGTCAGTTTCAATGGCAGCAAGTTCTTCAGGCGTGACAGCGCTGAAATGGGTGAAGTCGAACCGCAGCCTGTCCGGCGTCACCATGGACCCTGACTGCTTGACATGGTCGCCTAAAACCTTGCGAAGCGCTGCATGCAGGATATGGGTGGCCGAATGGTTTGCAGCCGTGGCCCGGCGAAGTCCTGCATCCACCTTGAGGGTAAATGTATCGCCTTTTTTGCAGGTCCCCCTGACGACCTTTCCCTTGTGGATAAAAAGACCGGAAGGATCCTTGACCGTGTCTGTAATCTCAATGGCGCAGGCATCATTTTCAAACAGGCCCCGATCCCCTGCCTGGCCCCCGGATTCAGCATAAAATACGGTTTCAGTGGTGACCATTTCAATTTCGTCACCAGCACTTGCCGTTTCAGCTTCAGCATCATCCTTGACCATGATGAGCAGATCGCTTTGCATTTCAATGGCGTCATAGCCTTTGAATACGGTTTTCACACCTGCCGAGGTCAAAGGTTTATAGGCATCGCCCACACCTGCAAACTTCTTCTTGGATTTGGATCTGGCTTTCTGTTCAGCCATGGCAGCATCAAACCCCTCCAGATCCAGGCCAAGAGCCATCTCCTTGACATGGTCCTGGATAATGTCCACAGGAAACCCAAAGGTATCGTAAAGCTTGAAGATCACCCCGCCCGGGATAATTTTCTCATTTTTCTTTTCAAGGTCCTCAACCGTTGCCTCCAAAAGCTTCATACCGGTTTCAAGGGTTTCAAGGAATTTTTCCTCTTCGTTTTTCACAACGTTGAGAATAAAAGCGGCAGAGTCTTTCAGTTCCGGATAGGCTTCGTCCATAATGGAGAACACGGTCTGAACGGTTTTGTGTAAAAAGGGTTGGGTCAGCCCGATGCTGCGCCCGTACCGGATGGCCCGGCGCATGATCCGGCGAAGCACATAACCGCGCCCCTCGTTGGAGGGCAGCACCCCGTCACAGATCAAAAAGGCACAAGATCTTGAGTGGTCGGCAATAACCTTCATAGCCACTTCCACTTCCCTGGATTCCCCCCGTTTTTTACCGGCCAGTTCCCCGACCCGCTCCATAATAGGAACAAAAAGGTCGGTATCATAATTTGTGGGCACGTTCTGGAGTACGGAGATAATGCGCTCAAGGCCCATGCCCGTGTCAATACTGGGTTGGGGCAGCGGCGTCCTGGTGCCGTCTTCACTTCTGTCAAACTGCATGAACACCAGGTTCCACAACTCCAGCCACCGGTCACAGTCACAGCCCACAGCGCAGTTGGGATCATCACACCCGAACTCCTTGCCGCGGTCAATGTGGATCTCGGAACAGGGACCGCAGGGACCGGTGTCACCCATGGCCCAGAAATTATCTTCGTCGCCTAGCCGGGAGATACGTCCGGCAGGCACGCCAACCTGCTTATGCCAGATCTCAAAGGCCTGATCATCATCTTTATAAATAGATACATGGAGTTTATCGGCATCAAACCCGTACCCGTTGGTGAGCAGGTCCCAGGCAAAGGCAATGGCCTTTTCCTTGAAATATTCGCCAAAGGAAAAATTGCCCAGCATCTCAAAAAAGGTATGGTGGCGCGCCGTATATCCCACATTCTCAAGATCATTATGTTTACCCCCGGCCCGCACGCATTTCTGGGCAGTGACCGCAGTTGAATAATCGCGTTTTTCATCGCCTGTAAAAACACGCTTAAACTGCACCATACCGGCGTTGACGAACAGCAGAGTGGGATCATCCTGGGGTACCAGGGAGGACGAGCGCACATGGCGGTGGTTATGTTTTTTAAAATATTCAAGGAAAAGTTTCCTGGCTTCATTACCTGTCATAGTAGTATTGGCTCCTGCTCAACTGTACCGGTTAGGCTTCCGGCAGACTGTCCTTTCCGGTGTCGGCTGCAGTTTTGGCTGCATCGGATCCGGCAATTCCAAGTTCGGTTCTCACCTTAAGTTCAATGGCATCAAAAATATCGGGATTATCAATTAAAAAGGCCTTTACGTTTTCCCGTCCCTGTCCGATGCGTTCTCCGTCAAACGAATACCAGGACCCGCTCTTGTTCACGATATTCAGCTCAACCCCCATGTCCAGAAGGTCGCCGGTCCTGGAAATCCCCTCCCCGTACATGAGGTCGAATTCAACATTTTTAAACGGGGGGGCCAGTTTATTTTTCACCACCTTGACCTTGGTCCGGGATCCGATCACATCTTCGCCGCTTTTGATGGCGGCAGCCCTTCTGATTTCAAGGCGCATGGACGCGTAAAATTTCAAGGCATTGCCGCCGGTGGTGGTTTCCGGGTTACCGTAGACCACGCCGATCTTCATACGGATCTGGTTAATAAAAATCAGGGTGGTGGCTGTTCTTCCTATTGTTGCGGTCAATTTACGCAGGGCCTGGGACATCAGTCTTGCCTGCAGTCCCATGTGGGAATCACCCATCTCGCCTTCGATTTCCGATCTGGGCACAAGGGCGGCCACAGAATCCACGATCATGATATCAATGCCGCCGCTTCGCACCAGCATATCGGCAATTTCAAGGGCCTGTTCACCGTTATCGGGCTGGGAAACCAGAAGCTCGTCACAGTCCACACCCAGCCGCCTGGCATAGGCCACATCCAGGGCGTGCTCGGCGTCAATGAACGCAGCAATACCACCCTTTTTCTGGGCCTGGGCCACGGCATGAAGCGCAAGGGTTGTTTTGCCGGAAGATTCCGGGCCGTAAATCTCAATGACCCGCCCCCTGGGATATCCGCCCACGCCCAGGGCCTTGTCCAGGGCAAGGGAACCGGATCGGATCACAGGCACGGCTTCCACCTCCCGGCCACCCAGCTTCATGATCGAGCCTTTGCCGAACTGGCGCTCAATCTGAGTCATGACGGTCTGGACAGCTTTTTCCTTTTCCTTGTTTTTTTCCATCTCGTTTTCCTCCTGAATCACACCATAAGGCAGATTGCTTTAAGCAGGAAAGCAGCCAGCACCCCTGCCATTAAATCATCCAGCACAATACCGGCCCCGCCGGAAAAGTTTTTTTCAAACCAGCGGATCGGAAACGGCTTTACTATATCAAAACATCTGAAGGCAATAAAGCCTGCGGCCAACGTGAACAGGGTCACAGGCACCAGGGTCATGGTCACACAAAAACCTGCCATCTCATCAATGACCACAGCCCCCGGATCTTCACTGCCAATCAGGATTTCAGCCTCCTGGGAAATCCAGACCGAGAAAAGTACTACGCCCACCAGAAACAAGGCCGCAGCACCGGGCGTACACACCGTTGCCAGCCACGCCGTGATGCCGATCAGCGGCAGGCCCGCAAGGGTGCCAAAGGTCCCGGGGGCAACAGGCATACGTCCCAGGCCAAACCCCGTGGCAATGAAAAGTATGAGTTTTTCCCCCATCAGATGTATCCTTTCCCGGTCTTTTATAATCGCCCTGTTTGTCTGTCAAGGGGATTTGATTCAGCCAGAATCCGCTCATATACCTGATAAAAGGGCAATTCATGTTCCTGGGCAATGCGTTTGCAGTCATCGTATTCCGGCATGATCCGGGCCTGGCCGTTTGGATCTGTGATCTTTTTGGCGGCAATTTTGCCAAGACTTGTCTCAACCACCACAGGTTCGCGTCTTAATATCATCCGGTCGCAAAGGTGGTACCGCACCCCGATGGTTGTGGTCTCGGACAGCAGGACAGCCGCAAGTGCCTGGTGCTGCGCCTCTCGGCAAATCACCTCAATGCGGGTGGCAGGCCGGTTTTTTTTCATGAATGCCGGTGTAAAACTGACATCCAATGCCTCCTTGTCCATGAGGCGATCCATGACAAAGCCGAGACTTTCCGGGCTCATGTCATCCACATTGGTATACAGTACATAAATCTGGTCTGACAGGATGTTCTCCCCGCAATTTTTTACGGCAGCAGCAGGCGCTCCCAGCACCAGACGCAGAAGATTGGGAACAGATGCGCCGGTGTCGCGTTTGCCGGCCCCGTAACCCACCTTTTCAATCTGCATGGCCGGCATGGCCCCGAACTGCGGGGCCAGGGTTGCCACAATGGATGCGCCCGTGGGTGTGACAATCTCGGTTTTGGCGTCAGATCCTGTCACTTGAAGGCCCTTGAGTATGGCCACCGTGGCCGGAACCGGCACAGGGATGGTGCCATGGGCGCATTTAATGGTCCCTGATCCCAGGGGAACCGGCGTTGCCGCCACCTGGTCCACGCCCAGGTAATCCAGGGCCAGAAAGCTGCCAATGATGTCCACCAGACTGTCAATGCCCCCAATCTCATGGAAGTGGACGGTTTCAATGTCCTTTCCGTGGATATGGGCTTCGGCCCGGGCAATGTGTTTAAAGGCTGTCAGGGCATTGGCCCGGACAGGTTCCGGCAGATCCGCAGATTCGATCATCTGCCGGATGTCGGTGTAATGGCGATGGGTGACATGGTCGGTCACATCCACATACAGGTTGACGGCGCGCAGATGGTGCCGGAACACAATCTCAGTACGCAGGTCAAATCCGTCCAGAACGGCTGACAGTTTTTCTTTGAGCCAGTCCACGGGCACACCAAGATCCACCAGGGCCCCTAAAAACATGTCCCCGGCAATGCCTGCCATCATATCAAGATACAGAATCATTTCGCCGCCTTTCCCGTTGCATGGATTTGAAGGATTTCAAGGACCAGTTCGGCACAACTGACCATATCTTTAAGTGCAATGGATTCCTTAAGGGTGTGCACATCTGTCATGCCTGTGCCGATAACGCCTGCGGCAATACCTTTGCCGAAAAAGACATTGGCATCAGCCGCACCGCCGCTTGTTTTACAGGCCAGGTCCCGGCCCAGGTTCGCAGCTGCTTTCTGGGCAAGCTTGATCATCACATGATCTTCGGGGATATTTGTATGGGGAAAGTCATTTTCCACAATCATTTCCACCCGGGGGAGTGCGTCTCCATCGGCCTGAAGTTCAGCCATGGTATTTTCAAAGGTGGAGACAATGGTGTGTGTGACCTTGTCGAGTTTTTCAGGAGCATGGGACCGGGCTTCGCCGTGAATTTCCACATATTCAGGCACGATATTGGTGGCAGCCCCGCCGGAAATAAGCCCAAGGTTGCAGGTGGTTTCCCCGTCAATGCGGCCAAGCTCAAGTTTGGCAATGGCGCAGGAAGCCGCATAAATGGCAGAGACCCCGTTTTCCGGAGAACTGCCGGCATGGGCGGCCCGGCCGTAAATTTTCGCACTGATCTTGTTGGCCGCAGGTGCCCGGTTCACAATACCCTGGGTGTCCACAGCATCCAGAATGTATCCGAATTTTGATTTGAGCAGGGCGC
Source organism: Desulfobacter sp. (assembly GCF_050177295.1). Taxonomy (NCBI): domain Bacteria; kingdom Pseudomonadati; phylum Thermodesulfobacteriota; class Desulfobacteria; order Desulfobacterales; family Desulfobacteraceae; genus Desulfobacter; species Desulfobacter sp. The sequence goes on along the minus strand of NZ_JBFXHE010000024.1, from coordinate 5,734 downwards.
AGTCAAGGTGCTTGGCCCCTAAAAGACCCTGCTCCTCACCCACCGTCATGACCACCTCAACAGGAGGGCACGGCAGGTTATTTTCTTTGACAACCTGCATCACCTCAAGGATGATGGCAAGGGCGGACTTATCGTCGGAACCCAGAATGGTGGTGCCGTCACTTCTGAACACCCCGTCCTCAAATATGACATTAACCCCTTTACCCGGCACCACCGTGTCCATATGTCCGGAGAGCATCACCGGATCAACATCTGCATTGCCTTTAAATGCAGCCAAAAGGTTGCCGCAGTCACCGCTGACCTTGGCACCCGCGTCATCAAACACCACGATTGCCCCAAGGTCTGTCAGTTCCTTTTCAAGCACCTTTGCGATCACTGCCTCGCTGCCGGATTCGGAGTCAATCCGGGCAAGGGCTTCAAACCGCTGCCCCAGGCGTTCTTCATCAATCATCTTTCATCCTTTATATATTAAGGCTCACCAAGACCATTTAAACAAATGGGATAATATACTAGAATTTATCGGGGAATGCCAGTCCCTGTTGACAGATCTCCAGGGCAATGGAAAAGGAATGATGTAGCATAGCGTTTCTTCACACTTTCTTCATAATACCGATGTTATCGTGCCGCATAAGATATGAACGCATCAGCAAAGACGCCCTAACAAAGAGAAATACCGCAGACTTAAATCGGTTTCCATGGTCATCAGCCGGTATTTCCACATGTTATTTTACGATCTGTTTTAACCCAATTGATGGAGCATATTATTCAATGGCACGTATAACTAATAAGTCTGCCGGAACACGATTCATGATCGTGCTTCAATTGTCTTTAGTTTCTATTATCTGTTTTGCTTTGATGCGGGGGGTGCTGCTGGTCCGGGCCTGGCCTCACATTGATAATTTTTCATCGGCCTGGCTATACATTTTCGGTCAGGGATTAATATATGACGTCTCTTTTATCAGTTATTTTTCTATTCCCTTTGTTCTTTTCTTCCTTTTTCTGCCCAATAGATGGTTAAACTCAGGCACCGCAAAATATCTGATCCAGGGCGGTGTTTTTCTGCTTCTTTATGGCCTTGGTTTTTGCATGGTTGCCGAATGGTATTTCTGGAGCGAATTTGGTGTGAGGTTCAATTTTATCTCCGTGGACTACCTGGTATACAGACGGGAAGTTACTGACAATATTTTGCAATCCTATCCGGTTTTTACCATTCTGGCGGTTCTTTTCATCCTCACAGGCTTTGTGTTTCATTTCATTCGCCCTGCAATTCTAAAAAATCTCAGCGTAACAGAGTCCTTTAAAAAAAGAGTGATCATCGCAGGGTATCTGCTCATGCTTCCCTTGTTGCCGTTTTGCCTGATTGACCAGTCCCGGCGGTGTGTTTCCGACAACAACTATGTGAATGAACTGGCTTCCAACGGGCCCTATCAGCTCTTTGCCGCATTCCGGAACAACCAGTTGGATTACCGGCAGTTTTATGTGACTGGAAACGATCATGATCTGTCTGCACGATTGAAAAAACAGGTCATAACGGATGGCGAAAAGCCCAAAAAGGACGATTATGACATCGGCAGGTACATCAAGGCACAAGGTGCCCCCAATAAACTCAACGTCATGCTCATCACCGTTGAAAGTCTGAGCGCAGAATTTCTGACCCGGTTCGGCCAGACAAATGACATCACCCCGTTCATGGACAAATGGTTTGAACAGGGAATGCTTTTTACCCATTTTTATGCTACGGGCACCCGCACCACCAGGGGGCTGGAGGCCATTACCCTGTCCATTCCCCCCACGCCGGGAAGATCCATTGTCAAACGGCCGGATAACAGCCGGCTGTACAGTCTTGGAAAAGTATTCGAAGATTCAGGATATGATACGGCCTTTTTTTACGGTGGGCGGGGCTTTTTTGACAACATGAACGCCTTTTTTTCGGGAAATGGCTATCGGATTGTGGATGAGCCTTGCCTGGGCAGCGGCGAGGTCACATTTAAAAACGCCTGGGGGGTGTGCGACGAAGATATCTTCAACCGGGCCGTCCGCGAGGCCAACCAGGCATACACGGCACAAAAACCCTTTTTCTTTCATATCATGACAACCAGCAACCACCAGCCGTTTACCTTCCCTGAAGGTAAAATTGATCTGGCGCCCGGAGAAGGCCGGGGCGGCAGCGGGCGGTCCGGCGGGGTGAAATATACCGATTATGCCCTGGGACAGTTAATAAATCAGGCAAAAAAACAGCCCTGGTTTGATGACACCGTATTTATTGTCGTGGCGGATCACTGCGCCGCCAGTGCCGGAAAAGTCGGCCTGCCTGTGGAAAAATACCATATCCCGCTGTTTATCTATTCGCCAAAGCATATCCGGGCCATGGAGATAGATACCCTGGCCAGTCAGATAGATCTGGCGCCAACATTGCTGGCCCTGTTAAATATTTCCTACCAGAGCCACTTTTTCGGAAAAGATATCCTGGGTTCTGATTTCCAAGGCCGGGCCCTGATCGCCAATTACCAGAAACTTGGGTTGTTGAAAAAAGATGAGTTGCTGTTTTTATCACCAGGTAAACAGATTAACCGGGTTGCCCTTAATGATGAAAATCCGGTCCTTGAAAAGGTTGCCGTGGACTATCCCGGGGCCAGCGATTTAATGGCATATTACCAGGGGGCGGATTACGTATTTACACATCAGCTGAACCGGTGGGCGTTGTCTTCCAGTGAGCGCAATATTTGTTATTTGTCTGATATCAGGTTATTATCAAAAGCATCACACCGTAAATGAAAGAAAATTTGGGATGAACATACTAATCGTTGACGATGATACAGGGCTTCTGACACAGTTGAAAACCACCCTTCAAAGAAAGCATTATGGGGTGGATATCGCTGAAAATGGCGAGCAGGCCCTGGACAAGGTCTTTGATATCCCCTATGACCTTATCCTTTTGGATATCATGCTTCCCCGCATGGACGGCTTAAGCGTTCTCCAGGAGATCCGCAAAGCCGGGATGGATATGCCCATACTTATGCTGACGGCGCGAAGCGATGTTCAGGACAGGGTCAAAGGGCTGGATTACGGTGCTGATGACTACCTTGCAAAGCCCTTTTCCATGGCAGAACTCATGGCCCGGATCAGGGCCATGCTTCGAAGAAAAGGAAATAAGACCCCCATACTTGAAGTGGGGGCGGTTCGTCTGGACACGGTCAAACGAAGCGTGTTTGTGGATGGCGGGCAGATCCATCTGACCGCCAAAGAGTTTTCAATCCTTGAATTTCTTTTGCATAACAAGGGCAGTGTCGTTTCACGGTTCAATCTTGCCGAGCATATCTGGGGGGAGGAGTTCGATCCCTTTTCCATGTCCAATTACGTGGATGTCCATATTAAAAATCTTAGAAAGAAGCTTACGGCACACGAGGATGAGCCTGTCATTAAAACCATCCGGGGCATCGGATTTATCATTGAAGAACAGGTATGAAGATCCGCAAAAAAATAACCCTCTGGATTTCCGGGGCCGCCCTTTTTTCCACCATGGTCTTTTCATCTATTATTTTTTTTGAACTGACCCAGGAACCGTTCAAACTCATCGACAAAGAAATTCAGCATATGGCCGTTGTCCTGGCCAAAAGGATAACAAAAGACACAAATAGAGGAGACGCTTTTGATCCGGACGGTATGCCGTATAATCCCGACGAATACTGGATTGTGGCCAAAGATGATCAAAAAAAAGTGATTTACCGGTCAAGACTGACAAAATTTACCGATCTTCCCACACCAGCCGGAAAGACCAGGTTCCTGATCGAAAAACATATCCCAAGATCCGGTATCTGGTTGAAACAGGATCGCAATGATGATGTGATGTTCAGGGGAATGGTCGTTCAGCAGGAGATAAACGGCTGTTTTATGGAAATTCGTATTGCAAAACCCATTGAAGACTTTGAGGAAGAATTAATCAGGCTTGGCATTAATACCGGGGCCAGTCTTTTTCTTTGTGCGCTGGTTATCTTTATTTTGAGCTATGCCCTGGCAGGCAGGATCTTAAGGCCGATTTCAGCCATCATAAATCAATCCAGGGAGATCAGTGAGAAATCCCTGGATAAACGGATTCCTCTGGGTAAGACCCGGGATGAGCTCTATGAGTTGTCTGTGGCATTAAATAAGATGTTTGACAGAATCCAGCACTCTTTTATCCGCCAAAAGGAGTTTATAGGCAATGCGGCCCACGAATTAAAGAGCCCCATCACCCTTTTGATGCTGGCCCAGGAGGATATGCTCATCAATGAGAATTTATCTTCATCAGCAGAAGAAAGCCTGATAAAACAGCTTGAAACAAGCCGCCGCATGAGCCATCTGGTTAAAAACCTGCTGGATCTTTCCAGGATGGAACAGCAGGATGTATTACACACGGAAAAAATAGATCTGTCCTTACTGATCAAAAGGGTTCTTGATGATTACGGCGATGTGCTGGCTGAAAAACAGATTCATGTTCACAATCAAATTGACGCCCCCTGTCCGATTATGGGTGATCCTGAAAAATTATTTCGCCTTTTTGTCAATCTGGTTGATAACGCCATCCGGTACAACCTGCCTGAAAATGGCGTTATAAAAATCAGTCTGGCCCGATCCAGGACAACGGTCTGCATTGAAATTCTGAACACCGGCCTTGAAATCCCGGAGCAGGACCTTTCCCGCCTGTTTGAGCAGTTCTATCGTGTTGAAAAGTCGAGATCCCAGGCCCTGGGGGGATCAGGACTTGGCCTGGCCATTGCCAGAAAAATCGTCAGTCTCCATAACGGCACCATCTTTATCCGTAATGCCCCGAACCAAATGATACAGACAAGGGTTGAACTGCCGGCTTAAATTTTAATAAATGGTCCATAACGCATCGATCAGCCCGCTTTTTCTGACACCCTCCAGAACTTCAAGAATTCCCACACTCCAGACAAACCACAGTGCACTGAATATATGAACACGGTAAATACCCGGATTGACCATATAGGTTTCGGGTTCTTCAAATATTGAAATATCCGGAAAAAATGCAGGGACATTGCGGGTGTATTTTTCGAACACAGCGCCGAAAAGCGATCGAAGTCTTTTTTCTTCACTTTTTATTACAAAAGGATAATAACATGAAAATAAAATAATAAAGAGAATGGGAAAGATCAGTGTTTCTGTGCAGAAACCAATCCCAAGAGCCCCCAGCATACTGAAAAAGTAGAGCGGATTTCTACACATTGAATAAGGCCCTTTGGTAATCAATTGTTTATCCTTGTATCCGGCAATATAAAGAGAACACCACATGCGGCCCAATGAAGCGACGCCAACCAGAACGATGCCGATAAATAACAAAATAAAACTGAGCATGTCATTGTCTGTTTCCCAGCGGCTTTTTGTGGCAGCAATAAAAAATAAAACAAAAACAGCCACTATCCGGGAGATCAAAATTCTGTATTTTTCAATATTCAAAAGCATTTTAAAATTTCATCCTAATCCAGTTTTTATAAAATTTTTATGCAACGCTGGAGTAGATTCTAAAACAGAAACTATGAAGAATTTATGAAGTGGATAAGAGAATATGAGATGAATCTGCTTGTGGCGGAGACTGTGGACCGTAAAAGCCTTTTTAACCCGATGAATTACAGTAAAAATAATGGCAAGTAAACATTATACCCCACATGGGCCGCAAGCCCGCAACGAACAATGAAACTAAAGACGCCAACAATGCGGGGTCTGAGCGACAATGTTA
>NZ_JBFXHE010000023.1:0-24193 GCF_050177295.1 Desulfobacter sp. | reverse complement strand
GGCGAGATAGGCTGGGTATTTTTAAAATTTTTAGCTGGATAGGCGGCGGGATATTCTCCTACCAGAGCGTTACAATATTTTGTCATTAATTCGAGGGTACAGCGTTACACTATTTGAATCTTAACACCCCCATGACCATATGGCGAAGATGGTCAGAGAAGTGCTGGATGAGACTGAAGGCAGGAATCAACAATAATTTTTTGAATGTCTTTATCTATTTTTGCACGGTAATAACAGACAGCCTGGGGATTGGACATAATCATGTCGAGCTGGCGGGTATGGATGATGAGGTAGCCCAGGATTTTCAGCCGCTCCAGCATGTAATCCATTTCAAAGCCCTCGACCCTGGCGATCAGGGTATCTTCCCGAACTTCCACCCGGAATCCGTTATCCGCGAGGATATCACTGATAAACTGGACCCGTCGAATCCGGCGATTGTTGTCAGCGGCCCCGCCTTTAAACTGAAAACTGATGTAATTTTCCTCCGTGTGGCCGCTGACCAGGGTTTCGGTCATGGCGAAATGGTACCCCAGCCGGGATGTGAAGCTGCAATAGTTTTTGGATACCATGAAATAATTGCGCTCGGAATAAGCGGATTTCATTCCCGGCTCCAATGCCCGGTTCGTCATGGATTGGAACATCACGGAAGCCAGTCCCCTGCCGTCGATACGAGGCGGACCATCCCATGGGATGGCGATCAGTCCGTCCCACAGCGCCAGCATTGGAATGGATGCGATGTTTTCGAGCCGGATATATTTGCCCTTCACCTCATCTGTAAATCCGTCGTCTAAGTTCAGCACCCACCATTGCATGGGTACCTTATAATAGAGCTGCTTGCTGGACCGCTCGGAAAAATCATGCTCCTTGCCGAAATTGAACATCTCCTGAACGGACTTTTCATGGGAGAACCGGGTGATGTCATGAAAAGTCATGCAGTTTTCCGGCTTGAAATCGGATGCATAGGGGTCCAGCAGATTCAAAGGCACGATGTAGCGGCTGACATCGGCCAGCACGTTATAAACCGGGCTGCCTTCCATCCAGGTCCGGGTTGCCGCGGGTGCATCAGTTAAAATATCAATTTTGCCGCTGTATATGTACTGATGGGTACTGTCCACCGTGATCACATCGTTGTTTTTCAAAAGAGCGGTAATGTCTTTTAATCCGAAAATCGCCGGAACATTAAACTCCCGGGCCACATTCGCCAAATGCCCGGCAAACGTGCCCTGCTCCGTGACCACGGCGGCTGCCCGGTTCATCAGGGATGCCCAGACGGGAAGGGCCTGTCTTGCCACCAGCACGGCCTTATCCGGGAAATGCACCATATCCGCGGTGCTGTTTACGATATACACCGGACCAAAGGCGACACCCGGACTTATCACCACGCCGCCGGAGACAATGAGGTTTTTTTGTCTCTCCTGCGCCATTTCCCCAGGAACATTCATATCCGACGCCTCTATCTGGCGAAGGGGACGGCACTGAAGGATGTAGATAGTCCCATTCCGGTCAATCCCCCACTCAATGTCCTGGGGCCCGCCATAATGGGCTTCCAGCTTCACGGCCAGTCCGGCAAGCGTCAGGGCCTGATCGTCGGTAATGGAAGGCAGGCTCTTTTTGTCCCCTGTGATTTCAAACCGGCAGACCCCTTCGTTGGCAAAACAAAGGAACTGATCATTCTTGTCCTTGATCTCCCGTCTGAGGATTTTCATGGGGCGGTTGCCGTTGACAATAAACACATCGCAGTCCGTTGCGCCGTCCACCACTGATTTGGGCAGGCCCCACGCTGAATTCAAGATGACCGACGCATCCCTTCCATCCAGGGGATTTCTGGAATACATCACGCCGCCCGAAATGGCATCCACCATGCTGATGCACCCGACGCTCATGGAGATGTCCTCGTCTCTGAGCCCTTTGTTCAACCGGTAGGAGATGGCGGTCAGGCTGTAAAGACTGGCGATAATGTCCTTGTAGGTCCGGAACAGATTTTCCTCACGGACATTCAGCACCGACCGGTACTGACCAGCAAAAGAATTGTCCGCGGAATCTTCGCCGGACGCGCTGCTCCGGAGAGCCACGACCAGGGGCCGGCCTGCCTCATCCTCAAGGTTGCGCCATGCCGCGGTGATTTTTTTTTCAACATCTTCGGGAATCCGGGCATCATTAATCAACGCCTGGATATCCGTGCTTAAATTGTAAAGTCCGTCCATGGTATCTAGGTCGGCTGAAATAAACCGTTTGTCGATTTCGGGCTGGAGATCGTTATGCATGAAAAAAAGCTGACAGGCATGGGCTGTGATAGCGAATCCGCCGGGTACTTTCAGGCTGGTTCGGTTATGAATTTCACCTAGATTGGCCATTTTGCCGCCCACCAGATCCGTCATGCTGCGATCAATGGCATTCAGCGGGATGACGATGCGCTCATCGGCCAGCCCTTTTTTTTGTTCTATTAATGGTCTTATTTTATTAGAAATATCATCGAACCGATCATACAGCTGATTATATTTTCCACCGCTGAGCTGGTCCAGATGTTTGATGAGCCGCAACAGGCTGACCGTGACCCCGATGCAGTTTGATTTGACAAAGGACATGCCGAAAGGTTGCTTCCCCTGAAGGGCCTGCTCCATACCGGCCATAATTTCAAGGGCCTTCTTGTTGGCCTTCAGGAGCATATTGAAATGATGGTACCGCTCCTTAAAGTCAATCCGCAGTTTTTCGGCGTCATGACCCTCCGGGGCCGGATTTTTCAGATTTTGAAAAAGGTTTTTAAATATCCGGCTGATACTTTTCATTGCTCACTTAACCCGGAGTAACCGAAAAAAAATAAAAGTCACCACAGAGCGCACAAAGGCAATCCGCATTCGTTTTTTATATTTTCTGTGTGCTCTGTGGTAAAATTGCATTAATGACTGATCTTCAGCCCCCAGCCCTCAAACATAAACATGATAGCATACCCATACCACAAGGTATAAACCACGTAAAACACCAGGGCGAAAACCACCACACCAAGGCGACTGGTCATGCTCTGGGCTTCAATTCCCTCATAATTATATGCGCATTCAACAGCCTTGGTCATGACGGTATAGGCGACCTTCGCTTCCTTGAATTGCTCGTTATTGTTCAGGGATTTCTGCATGGCTTTTAAACTGAGCCACCAGTTATAGAGAACCTGCCTGCCTTTTTGGCCGTATTTTTCCTGCAACATATCAGATTTATTATGAAAAAGCGTATCCGCATCTTCCAGGCAATTGCCCATTATCCGGTCCAGGTCGCCGTTTACCTTCAGGTTTACCCCTTCCACAATGGCAGTTGCGCCGCCTTTTGTAAATAACATGAGACTCTCGCCTGCCTGGGCTTCATTCTCAAATTTCAGGTCCAGGGCCATTTTTTTCCCCGAAAGGGATTTGGCCACATCCTCCTTCACTTTCGGGATGTAATACGCAGATCCCTTTGAGATGGAATTAAACAGATTATCCAAAAAATTCAAACCATTCTGACCTTGATACAGCGGCAGGAATATCATAATCAGGACTATCATAAATACTGTCATCAAGCCCACGCCGCCATAAAATTCTTTTCGATTGGCTATCATTTATTTACGCCTCCCCGCCCTTGAGTTTTTTAATGTTCATCAGGAAAGTTCCAATCACCCAGATGGCGAAAATGGAAATAATAATAAAAAACGACCATACGCCGATTAAATCCAGAATTTTTGCCGTTTCTTTGGAAAGGGGAAACGCCCCCACGGAAGACAGCTTGGCTGGCAGAGCGAAAAACCGGTTAATGAAACCAGCCAGTACCGCAAGCGCATAAAACCCGCGAATCGTGATGCCTTTCACCACCTTGGTGGCCATGGCACCGATTTGAATGCCCAAAAGAGATCCGAGGAGCATGCCCATGGCCAAGGTGTAAAAAATAAAGCCGTAAACCGCATACTGTCCGATGCCAGCATACCCTGCGGTGAAAATAATCTGGAAAATATCGGTCCCCACCGTGGTCATGGAGGAAACCCCCAACACATAAACAAAAATCGGGAAGGTCAAAAATCCGCCGCCCACGCCCATAATGGCGGCGGCCAAGCCGACAAAAAAACCGGAAAGAACCAGAAACCAGCTTGAAATCTGGCGGCCGCCGGGAACCAGGCCCTGATCAAAAGTCACCATGGGGGGCAGGTTAATGGCCTGAAGTTTTTTGGGGAGATTCCCCATTTCAGTGCCTTCGGATTTTCCGCCGTGGGCTTCGCCGCCCCCATCCGGTGCTTTCCGAGCCTGTAAATAATCAATGAGCGAGTATGCCCCCAAAGCGCCGAGCATAAACACATAGATGGTGGTGATGAAGGCATCGGAGATGATGGGATTCAGGTCATACAAAAACCGGTTGAGCAAGCCGCCGATGCTGGCACCGCCGATGGAGCCGATGAGAAAAATGACCGCCAGGGAGACGGAGATATTGCCGAGCTTTTTATGCAGCACGCTTCCCATGATGGCTTTGGCGAAAATATGAAACAGATCCGTTCCCACCGCCAGAATACCCTTGATCCCCGCGCTCATGAGGGCCGGAGCGATGATGAACCCGCCCCCCGCGCCGATGCACCCGGTGATCAGCCCTGCGCACAGGCCGATAAGAATGGACGACACAAAAATACCCATGGTAAAAAACGACGGACTCAGAGCGGTTTTGCCGCCCAGGTAATGGGGAAGGCCGGATGCGACATCTTCGGCGAATACCACCCCGAAGATTAAAATCGGGAGTGTCAAAAGGCCCAGCACCATCAGCCGTTTTCTGCTACGAAGGATGTTGCCCGCCATCTCGATTTCCCAGTCTGCATGGGCTCTTGCGCCAAGGTACATGATCCGCCCCATTTTTCTGACAAAGTTCATTACTTAACCCTCCTTCATAATAATCAATAACTATTTATAATACTTAACTATTTTTTAGAATATCTTCAATATTCCGTATTTTGGATTCCTGGATGGTTTTTTTCTGGTATGCATCATTTAATATATAGAACAGTTCGTCGATATCCGCCGGTTTCACCATATAATCAAAGGCCCCGTTTGCGATTCCGTCTCTTGCCACATCCAGCAGCGCATGCCCGGTCAGCATGATCACCTCCACCAGAGGCCTGCATTTTTTGATATCCTTTAATATGTCAATTCCACTTTTGCATCCGGGCATCCGGACATCCAAGACAACGATGTCATAATTGTCTTTCTCTATTAATTCAATGACGTTATTACCATCAGAAAGGCCGGTGACGTCCACATCGCGTTTTTTCAGCCGTTTTACCATCACTTCCAGAAAATCAACCTCATCATCCACAAAAAGAACTTTCACCTGTCACCACCTTTTGGAAATTTTTTGGTTATTGCTTCCTTTTTTCATGCAGGAGCTTTTCCTCCTGAAGTTTTCGCTTCCTGAATGCTTCCTCTATTTTCTGAGCCAGTTCAGTGAGTTCCGCAGGCTTCATCAGGTAATCACTGGCACCGATCTTTATTCCCGCAACCGCCGATTCGAAGGTGGCATTTCCTGTCAGCATGACCACTTCCACCAGCGGGAAGCGCGCTTTAATTTCTTTCAATACGGAAATACCATCCATTCCAGGCATTTTGACATCCAGAACCACGACATGGATGTCATTGGCCTCAAGCACCTCAAGGGCCGACATTCCATTGAATGCCGTTAAAACATCAAAGCCTCTGTTGGTTAAAAATTTTCTGGTTGAAAGGACAAATCGCTCTTCATCATCCACCAGCAGCACCCGGATGTTTTTCATCTATGTTAGGCTCCTTTTCAGTTTGTTACAGGCGCAGACAGTAAAGCAAACACTGCGCCAATCGATAAAAACCGCTAATTTAATTATAACCAATTGATATTTAATATGTATTAAATAAAACCCAAAACAGAAAACGACTGAATTGAACAGGATATTTGCGCTCTTCCTGTAAATTTTTTTGACACTGTGTAAAATATAGGGGTTGATCATAAGATGGGCCATTATGACTAACTCACCATTTTCATTGTGTCCTTTCGGCTTGATCCATACCCATTTTTCAGGATCCTGTTTTATTCTGGATTTATATTCCTGGAGTTTGATCATATAATCCATGGGATTGATCTCAGATGACCCCTGTAAGGAGGCTGCATGTTGCAGGCAAAATTCAGCCTTAAAGAAACGCAAGCCCAGTTTTTGAATAATTTTAAACTCTATGGGTTTAAGGATAAAAGTGCTATGCTTCGTGAGGCTATAGAGCTTTAATAAAGCTTGACAAAAAACAGGTTCCGAGCATACAAATAAAGTTTAAAATTTTTAACGGTTGAAGCAAAAACCGATTCATCGGATGGAAAAATGCAAAAGCGGATCATTCAAAAAAAATTTATCATGGGTTTACAGTCGGTTATAATTCTTATTTGCATCCTGCTGTCTGGGGTGTTTATCCCCGGGGAAATTCGGGCGGACCTCACTAAGGACCAGGCCCAGCTCCAGGTATTGCAATCCTTAAACCTGATTGCGGTCTCGTTGACTCATATCATGACTTATAATGACAAGGTGGTGCTTGACCAGGAATACAATACCATCATCAACAACTTGAATTTGAGCAATATTCCTGACGCTGACATCATCACATTGCTTCAGGAACTCATGGACCTGCTCACAAGTTCGAAAATTCAAGATCATGAAAGAAATTACATCCTCACCTGCTTTGATAAAAATGTCCAAACCGAGCTTAAAAATAGAATGACGTCTCGCATTTTCGATACTGACTTGGTGCTCAACCCTTATGCGGGCATTTTAAAATCGGTACTCTACACAGGGTCCTTTTATTTTAATTACCGATCCCAAATGGATACATACGCCAAGGAGAAAGAGGAAGGAAAATGGGCAATTGAAGCAAAAACCATGCAGGGGCTCAATGGTTTTTACAAAAAGCTGTTGAAATATTCCTGGGAGTTGATGCGGCGATATAATTTGCCTGATGAATGGAGATTAAATGAAAAACAGCTCAGCGATTATACTGCTATTTTAAAAGAACCCAACCTTGACCGGCGGTATCGCAAATTGGAGCGGATTGAAAACAGTTTTCAAAAATTTCCGCCCTACTGGTATTACCGCGGTCAAGCGGCCCAGGAAATTGGTAAAAATAAGGAGGCTCTTAATTGCTTCAACCAATTTCAAAAAATCCACCAGAAAATCTTGAGAAAGGATCCTTATGCGGCCTCCGTTGCCATGTGCAAAACCATGCTGCAAGTGGAACAGTCAGAGCCTGGCATGCTTAAAAGCGATTTGGAGGTGGTTTTAGCCAATTCAGATGATGCTGATTGGGGGAATATCCTTTTTGCGGCCCTTCAGTATGGACGTATGGGAAATTCTGACGAGGCAGGCAAGTTGATTCTGCGTAATCTGGACAATGGGAATATCGCATTTATCGACTCTCCTGATATGATTAGGGCGGTCGGTCCGGCTTTGCTGCTGAATGCCCGACCCGATGTTTTCAATCGCATCATGGATATGGTGCTGAAAAATGATAAGGTGAAGAATTACGATCTGCTGTGGCTCTACGGGCAAATTCGAAACATTGATATCTTAAAAAAAATACAACCTGAATTTGACCGCGTGTTGCTACAGGTTGCGAATAAATCCCTTATCAACCCATTCAATGTTTTCAAGGACGACAATATTACACTTTTATTACCTACGCGCTGGCTGGCTGAAAATTCCCTGGTAGCGTTGCGTTTAAAGAATGAGGACGGGGAAAAAAATTTCTATCCTGCCGATGCGACCGTCATGGCTGACCTTCCGGAAATGAGTGTGCTGACTTTTAAAGATGTATTTCCGATCAGATCATTTATAAAGAAAAAACGTTCTGCAGAGATATCTGTCTCTCTTGTTCGCGAAAAACTTGAGGCGGACAAGACCAAAAAAGAAGGCTACGATATAGAAATGATCTTCAAATCTCAAATAATTCCCTCCGATGAGCAATTATCCAAAACAATAAAGTATACCAATGATCTCTATAAAGTGGGTACACCAAACATCGACACTGAAAAAATGAAGCAGAATTCGGACGATTTGACAGTTTGGTTCAATAAAGAAAAAATCATCCTGAACGGTGAAGCTTTCGGCTGGAGCGACGACGGTTTCACTAAAACCAATACTGAAGACACTAAAACCACCACCCAAGGCAATTTGCCGAACGCCTCACCCCCGATGCCCGCTCAGATATCAGAAAAAGATCTTCCCCCTAGTGCCGGCGATGAAATCAAATCACAGACACTGGATGACAAGAAAGATGAGGCTTCAGACTCGAGCGACGACGGTGTCACTAAAACCGACACCCAAGGCAATTTGCCGGACGCCTCATCCCCGATGACCGCTCCGATATTAGAGAAGGAATAAAAAGGACGGATTCAAACTGTGGTTTGCCCCCTCGCTGGGAAACCGGCGTTGGTTCAATTGAGAGGATGTGGGAATCACTTTAATAGACCAATCCCGTTGTCTTTTAATTCAATCATTCTTTTTTTATACAGGGTTCCCACAGCCCTTTTGAATTCTTTCTTGCTCATGGAAAACCGCTTGCGGATAGCTTCAGGAGAGCTTTTATCGTGGCAAGGGATAAATCCTCCGGATTGATTTAACCGGTATAAAATAACCTCTGCAGATTTGGGAACCGATGAATACCCGGGTTTTTTCATGCTCAAATCAATTTTCCCATCCTCACGGATCCGCATGATATACCCTTTACATGTATCTCCAATAAATAATTGTTGATAGGTTTCATTCAAGTACATCATTCCATAGTATCGATTATCAACAACGGCCATTATCCCAATGGTAGTAATAGAATGAACAATTAAGTCAACCTCCTGTCCGACTTTCAGATCCCGGGTATTTTTATCACAATTGGCAGAAATCTGGGTCGTACCATAAACCCTGTGTGTTCTGTTATCCTGGCAGATTTTGACTAAATATTTTTTCCCGGGCTCCATCCTGCTCTGCTGCTCATTTTTGGGCACCAGCAAATCTTTTTCCAGCCCCCAATCCATAAAAGTGCCAAAAGGGGTAACATCTTTTGCGATTAAAAAAACAAAATCACCCACCACACCGGCAGGTTTTAAAGTGGTTGCCACCAGACGATCTTCTGAATCCGTGTACACAAACACATCAAGGGAATCGCCAATTGACAGGCCCTTTGGAACATATTTATTGGGCAGAAGAACCCGGTCATCTCCAGTGCCTAAATACATGCCAAAATCTGATCCGGCTTGAACGCCCAGTCGATTATATCTTCCAATTTTGATACGGGTCTCAAGTTCTGGTCTACTTAATTTACCTGCATGCTGTTTTGAATGGTCCCATACATTTTTAAAATTTGGTTTTTTACCTGGCATTAAGGATTCCTCTTCCTCTTTGTGAAAGTTATTCCGGCATCATATCATACAAATTGCGTTCTTGATACATGACCAGTTTGGGGTCGATTCCCGCAGACCAAAGATATCAATATATCCAGAATCATTTTGAACAATATTATGGCTCAGATGGGACAGGCAGGTATGGGTGGAACTGCATCAACAGATGACTCCAGTATATCCCTTGCTTAGTTGCCGAGATATCAGAATTATGATTATTGCGTTGCTAATCGGGGACAATAATTTGATTGAAAAAAGAAAATTACAAATGGAATTTAGGCACCGACAACGCTATAGAGATCTTCAAAAGTATTTACAAAAATAAAGTTAACAAAGTAGAATTAGAACCTATAATATGCCTGTTGAAATAAATATGACTTTAAAGGTGAGTTTTGCGGTATTGCGTAAAAAGTTAAAATGGCAGTGATGCCAGTTTTTTACCGGACAGCGTCACCAGACTTACACTGTTGCTGTCAATGACGGCAAAGGTGGCAGTATCGTTTCTGGGAAGTGCAATGGAGCCTGGATTCAGGTGGATGCACGTTTGAATTTTTTCTAACTGGGGCAGGTGGGTGTGTCCCTGAATAACGATATCCGTGCCCTCTGGAATTAGATTGTTCTTATGTCCATGATGCATGAAAATGGTTTTATCAAAGGCCTTAAAGCGCAGTTCATGGGAAAATCCTTTGCAGAATCCTTCCACGTCACAATTGCCGTAAATATAGAAAAGTTTAAAATCCAGGCCGGCAATGGTTGACCGGATCTGGTCCGGGGCAAAATCAGGCTCATTGTAGCTGCCATACCGTGTATCAAACAAATCTCCTGCAATGGCAACGGCATCACCGGGACCAGCCAAGGCTTTTATCGTCAGCCAGGCCGAGAGACTGCCGTGAAGATCCGAAAAGACTAAAAGCCGTTCCATGATTCAATTTTTTCAATGGCTGCAACACGCTGGGCCAGTGGCGGGTGGGAGTAATTTAAAAATACATAAAAGGGGTGCGGGGTAAGGTTGGCAAGATTATCGGCACTGAGTCTTTTTAAAGCCGTTATCAAGGCCCCGGCTTTTTTTGTCGTCAAAGCGGCAAACCGGTCTGCTTCGTACTCATCCTTTCTTGCGAAGAACTGCATGATAATGGAGATGATCAGGTCAACCGGGGAAAAAAGAATACCGAAAAAAATCAGGCCGGCATATATGGACGGCGTATCCACATAAAATGCCGTGAAAAGGCTTTGCTGGGTGATGAATAAAGACAGAAGGTAAAAAATAACCCCCATCTGAAGAATGCCGAAAATCAGACGGCGCTGGATATGCTTTTTTTTGAAATGCCCCATTTCATGGGCAAGTACAGCCAGAAGTTCGTCCGGGGTATGGGCGTTGATCAGGGTGTCAAACAGCACAATGCGTTTGTTTTTTCCAAATCCTGTGAAAAATGCATTGGACTTGGTGCTGCGTTTGGATCCGTCCATGACAAAGACCCGGGTCAAAGGAAAATCAATGGTTTTTGCGTAGGCAAACAGTTTGTCCTTTAACTCACCGTCTGCAAGGGGATTGAATTTATTGAACAAGGGCATGATCCATGAGGGAACAATGTATTGCACCGCCAGAATAAAACCTGCGGTCACACCCCAGCAGATCATCCAGGCCCAGGAACCCGTGCTTTCCAGAAACCAGAATATGGCAGACAGCAAAGGGATGCCCAGGGCCAGGGATAGCATCATGGATTTTATCAGATCCAGAACAAAAAGTTTGGGTGTGGTTTTATTAAAACCGAATTTTTCTTCAATGACAAAGGTGGAATAGACGGAAAAGGGCAGGGATATAATGAATTTGCATCCTGCAAGGACACCGATGTATAAAAGTCCGCAACCCATGGAAGACCAGCCGGTTTCCCGGACAAAATTGTCCAGGGTGCCGAAACCGCCCGAAAACCAGAACGCTAAAAGAATACCAAGATCAATGGTTGACGTGATCACGCCAAATCGGGTGGTGGCCTTAAGATACTGCTGGGACTGTTTATACCTTTTTTTGTCATATACATCTGAAAATTTTTCAGGCAGGTGTGTTGTCAGTCTGCTGATGTTCAGACGATCAGCCACATAATTCATTATAAAATCAACAATGAGCGTAACAAGAATAATGTCGGTGATCGTCTGGTCAGATAAAAACATTAATTTTACTGGGCGTTGGAATTAATCAAATCCCGAAGTTTTCCGGAACACTTAAAGGTGACAACACGTCTGGCCGAGAGCGTCATCTCCTCATCTGTTGCAGGGTTGCGCCCCTTTCTTGCTTTTTTTTCATTTACACAAAATTTGCCGAAACCTGAAATCATAATATCTTCACCACCTGCAATGGTCTCTTTTATAATTTCAAGAAATTCTTCCATGACATCGTAGGCAACGGTTCTTGACAGGTCCAGTTCGTTTTGTATTTTTTCTGTAATAATAGTTTTGGTCAGTGCCATAATAACTATTTACCCCCGCGGCACACAAAGCTCGCTTCTTGAAAGATTAATAAAAACAGGTTTGTAAAATACTTTAAATCCTTCAGGATTGTCAAGATAAGGATGGCCGGTTATTGTATTTTATTGCAAAATCAACATGATGGTTCTATTATGACAACCGTATTTTTTATTTATTCATAATGGAGAGAAAATGACACAGGTGTTATCCATCACGCCCATAGACGGTCGTTATGCAAGTCTTACCGGGGTTCTTTCACATATTTTCAGTGAATCCGGATTAATTCATCACCGGGTTCACGTTGAACTTGAGTGGCTGAAATTTCTGATAACGGATTTAAAGGTCCATGAGATTGTACAGGGCGGCCAAGCCTTAGATTTATCAAGCCTGGATGTTTTGATCAATGATTTTAATGAGGATTATGCGTTCAGGGTCAAGGAGATAGAGTTCCGGACCAACCACGATGTAAAGGCCGTGGAATATTTGATTAAGGAAAAACTGGATGCGGCAGGACTGGCCTCCATACGGGAATGGGTACATTTTGCATGCACTTCCGAAGATATCAATAATACAGCATACGGGCTTATGCTTAAAAAAGGCAAGGCCCTGGTGGTTGAGCTGCTTAAAACCTTTGTGGCAGAGATTGAGAAAAAAGCCCTGGTTTATAAAAGCATTCCAATGATGTCCCGCACCCACGGGCAACCCGCTACCCCCACGACTCCGGGAAAGGAGTTTATCAATTTTGCCTGGCGTTTGAATCAGGAAATTCAGGTTTTGGAAAGCACTGGAATCCAGGTAAAAATAAACGGGGCCACGGGTAATTACAACGCCCATGTGTTTGCGTTTCCCGGAATTGACTGGATAGCCGCGTCTGAACGGTTTATTCGGGATCACTTGTCTCTTGAACCCATTTTATTCACCACCCAGATAAATCCAAATACGGCCCTGTCCAGGGTTCTTCATGCCATGGTCCGGGCTGCGGCGGTGATGATTGATTTCGACCGTGACATGTGGGGGTATATCAGTCTCGGATATTTCAAACAGCGGGTTGCGGCAGGTGAAACCGGATCATCCACAATGCCCCATAAGGTCAACCCCATTGATTTTGAGAACAGTGAGGGGAATATGGGCCTTGGGATTGCCATGATGGAGCATCTGGCGGTTAAACTGCAGAAATCCCGGTTCCAAAGAGATTTGACTGACAGTACAGTGCTGCGCAGCCTTGGCACAGTCTTCGGCTATTTTACCATTGGGATGAAAAATGCCATAAAGGGCCTGTCAAAGGTGGATTTGAACCAGCAGGTGCTTGAAAAGGATCTTGACGATAACCCCGAACTTCTGGCCGAACCGTTTCAGACCGTTATGCGGGTATATGGCGAGGATAATCCATATGAACGGCTCAAAGATTTGACCCGGGGCAGAAAAATTCAGAAAGAGGATTTGGCCCGGTTTGTGGAGGGGCTGGAAAAGGTGCCGCCTGAAGTTAAAGAACGCATGAGGGCACTTTTACCCCAGACATACCTGGGATTGGCCGAATCCCTGGTGGACAGGTATTTTAAGGAAAAATCAAAAAAATAATAGCCCCAACGCAATTATTTTAAGGGTTTCAGAATAAAATGATCAGTGACAAACAAGGGCAGATGCTGCTGAAAATGGCTCGCATCAGTATTGCCGAGAAACTTGGTCTTCCTGTGGATGACACACAAATTGATTTAAATCAGCCCTTTCTGAAAATCAAGCAGGGTCTGTTTGTGACCTTGCATAAAAACGGTGCATTAAGAGGATGTATTGGTGTCATTGAACCGGTTGAACCCTTGAAAACAGGGGTTGGTGAAACCGCAAGACTTGCTGCTTTTAAAGATTCCCGGTTTGCACCCCTTGCCAGGGATGAGTTTGACCAGGTGGATCTGGAGATCAGTCTTTTGTCCTTGCCTGAAAAATTTGAATACCGTACGTCAAAAGAGCTGGTTCAAAAGCTTGTGCCTTTCAAGGATGGCGTTATTATAGCAAAAGGAAGCAGACGGGCCACTTTTCTCCCCCAGGTATGGCAACAATTGCCTGACCCCACTTCTTTTTTATCCCAGTTGTGCATCAAAGCCGGGCTTGATGCCGATGAATGGACCAAAGGCAGCCTGACCATTCATACTTACAGGGTTCATCTGTTTTGTGAAAAGGAATAATACTGCAGGGTGCAGAAAAATTTATGCGTATAGATCGGGAATTACTGGAAGTCATTTTATCCATCAAAAATATGGGTGAACTGGAACATTTTTTTGATGAAATTTTTACACCGGCGGAGCTTTCGGACCTTTCCTTGCGCTGGAAGCTTTTAAAAGATCTGCATGCAGGTATGACCCAGCGGAAAATCGCTGAGAAATACGGCATCAGCTTGTGCAAAATCACAAGGGGATCAAAGGTGCTGAAAAAAAATGGTTCCATTACACTTAAAATGCTGGATTCAAAGAATTGACAAGTTCCAGGGCCAGCTCGGACCACAGTTCCAGGTTCAGTTGCGAAAGCGTTTGTGTTGCATGCCAGGTAAAGCGGTGCAATTCATCTCCGGGCAGATAGCCTTCTGGCTGCTGTGTCCGGATCAGAAAGACAGCGCCCAGATGAACGCTGCCTACCGGTGTGATATCTTCACTGATGATGCCTATAAATTTAATGGGGTCACTGGAAATTCGTCGGATCAGTTCCTCATCCAGTTCTCGTTGCATGCTGTTTGTTAAAATGTGTTCAAAACTGTCTGCCGCCATGGTCTTATCCCCGGGGTTGATATGGCCGCCGATCCCGATGGACCACAGGTCATGGAGCCGTTTTTCGCTGCCCTGCCTGTTGTAAGCCGCTGTCCTGCCGGCATCGGCTGTCTGCAAAAGAATATAAGGAATAATCTGTTTCTTTTGTCTGTCTTCTTCAGCGATGACACGGCGGACAAAGGAAAATTTAGCTTTGGTGCATGTGGCCGCAAATATGGAAAAATTCATTGGGAGAACTGTTCTTTGGGTTACCCAGGATGCGGGAAGGGTTTCACGGTCAATGCACAAGACCTGTTCTTGTTTTTTATTCATAATTATCTTCCGAAGTTTGTATTAATCATGGGCCGGTTGTAACATAAATATTCCCAAAGGCATACCTTCAGTGGTTTCCATGGCCTTTTTTTTATGTCTGTGGTATGTGACATCTGTATTTATTAAGCAATTGCTGAGAATAGAATGCGCTATATCTTGGTAAATGAGGATAGTTAAAATATATATGAATTTTTACACAAGAATAATATAGACGTAAAATTGAATTTTAAGGGGGCCTGATTTTTAAATGGATTGAACAAAGGTGGAGCGGGAAACGGGAGTCGAACCCGCGACTTCGACCTTGGCAAGGTCGCACTCTACCACTGAGTTATTCCCGCTCAGCTGAAAAGCGAGATAACTTTTATAAAAAAAACTGCAACTTGTCAAGCAAAGATTGAACAGCTATTTTATAAAATTTTGGATAAACAGGTGGTAACGGTAAAATGAGCCTGGGAAATATTCTGGTTACTGGCGGCGGCGGGTTTCTGGGCAAGGCCCTGGTCAGAAAACTTGTGGATAAAGGGGAAACTGTTTGCTCATTCTCCCGGTCCCGGTATCCAGCGCTGGATCAACTGGGCGTTTCCCAGATCCAGGGAGACCTGACCGACATCAATGCTGTGACAGATGCCTTAAAAGGCATGAAGACCGTGTTTCATACGGCGGCAAAACCCGGTATCTGGGGTGCTTATGATGAATATTTTCGCATTAATGTGACCGGAACCGTGCATGTTATTGACGCCTGCATGAAAAATAAGGTTGGTCAGCTGATTCACACCAGTTCGCCTTCGGTGGTGTTTGATGACAAGGATATGCACGGGGCCAATGAGTTGGTTCCCTATCCGGATACCTATCTGGCGCCCTATCCTGAAACCAAGGCCCTGGCGGAAAAAGAGATAATTAAAGCTGCGGGGCAGGGGCTTTCCGTAATCATTTTACGGCCCCATCTGATATGGGGACCGGAAGACAACCACCTGGTACCCGGCATTATCAGCAGAGCTTCCCGGCTGAAAATCATTGGCCCGGATACGGATCTTGTGGACACCATTTACGTGGATAATGCGGCTGACGCACATATCCTGGCCGCTGAAAAGCTGTCCCTGAATCCTGATCTGTCCGGCAACATATATTTTATCAGCCAGGATGCGCCCATGTCCAAATGGACCCTGGCCAATGCTTTTCTGGCAGCCGCAGGCCTGCCGCCCATTAAAGGGCATGTGTCCGGGAACACCGCTTATGCGGCCGGGTGGCTCTTTGAATTCATTTACCGGACCTTGGGTATTAAAAAGGATCCACCCATGACCCGGTTTGCGGCAAGGGAACTTGCCACCTCCCACTGGTTTGATATCAGCCGGGCAAAAAATGACCTGGGCTATGTGCCAAAGATCTCCACCCAGGAAGGCTTAAAACGCCTGAAGGCATGGTTGAACCGGAAATGAAGCAGAGGATATCCTTTTCATTTGCCCAATTTCGGGCCAAGGCCATTCGGGTGCTTTACAGGGCTGGCAAGGGGTATCAACGGGACAACTGTGCGCTGCGGGCATCCGCCTTGAGCCTGTACACCCTTTACAGCATCGTGCCGGTCATGGCCATGGCCTTTGGGATTGCCAAGGGCTTCGGGTTCCAGCAATTCCTTGAGGCTGAGGTGATGTCTTTGTTTGAGGGCCGTGAGGAGATTGTCCAGAATATTCTGGTTTTCACCAACAATCTGCTGGAGAAAACCCAGGGAGGGCTTATGGCCGTGCTTGGCGTTCTGCTTCTTTTATACTCCCTGATTAAACTGATGTTTCATATCGAAGGCACATTCAACTGTATCTGGTGGATCAGGGATGGCAGGCCTTTGATCAGAAAATTCACCGATTATCTGACCATTGCCCTGGCCGCATGGCTTTTGGGCATTTTGTCCGGATCCGTGAACTTGTTCATGATTCCCCGCCTGGAATCTTTCTGGATCTATCTTGGCGTTCCCATTGATATTAAAGGCATTCTCTCTTTTTTCATCCATGTTGTGCCATATGTGGTCACCTGGTCGCTGTTCATGTTTTTTTATGTGATCATGCCCCATAAAAAGGTAAATTTCAGGGCTGCCGCCGCAGGGGCTGTGTTTGCCGGCGCCCTGTTTCAGATTATCCAGACTGCGTTTTTAAAGTTTCAGGTTTTTGTCACAGGTTACAATGCCATTTATGGCAGTTTTGCCGCATTACCCATGTTTCTGATCTGGTTGCAGATTTCCTGGGGGGTACTGCTCTACGGGGCGGAAATTGCCTTTGAGTGGGAAAATACTGAAAATGCAAGAACCCCGGATTTGACGTTGACTGCCATGAGCATTCGGGCCAGAAAACTTGCCATGCTCGAGATTGTCAAAGGATGTGTTCAGCGCTTTGCCGAAAAAAAGCCCCCGGCCACAGATAACCGTATTGCAAGGGAACTGAATCTGCCCTTAACCATTGTACATCATCTTCTGGAGATGCTTCTGGATGCAGGCATTTTGTATTCAGTGAATCTTGAAGGCAATACAACCGGGTACACCCCGGCCATGGATATTGAGTGCATGAGTATCATGGATGTGCTGTGTGCGGTAGAGCACCAGGGTGATTCAAATGCGTATACGGCAGGTACCCTGCTGGCCCAGTCCCTGGAGGACAGCCTGGACGGGTTTGACAGGGCTGCCCGGGCGTGTAACGGGGAACGGTTGATTAAAGATATCTGACATGGGATCTGCTCTGGAACCTGGTGGTTTTCTAAGGCAGGGATCAAAGATTGAATATCCCATTTTATCCCTGTAACATTTTAGCCCCTGGGCAGAATCTTACCCAGTTTTTTTTTAATTTCGGTCAATGTCATAAAAAAGTTCTTTCTCTAATAGTAATATTATTGTAATTATAAGCGGTTATAGATTAACAAATGGCTGTTGAATAATGGTTGAGGGGTTTTAGGCTATCCTATTGTTTTGGCTGGTTGTTTTGGCCGGACTGCCTGACCAGGGATGAACCGAAAAGGAATGATATTCAATATGGGGCTCACGGGCCGGATATATGCGTCAGGAAGATGGGGATGAACCTGGTTCGGCTTCTGAATGCTTCCGGAGAAAAGCCGCTGCGCAGACTCATGCGCTACGCCGCCGTCTCTGCCCTGGGCACCACGGTTATCCTGGCGGTGGTTACCTATGCGGCAAAAATCATCCACGACGCCAAAGAGGCGTTTGTGGATCTCCGCCTTGCCATGATCTTTGTAGCCAGTACATTAATATACGCCACGGCAGAAAGCACCATGATCGCCCGTCTGGCCGCCGACCTGGAACAGGCCGTAAACCGGATCAGAATGGCATTGATTCACCGCCTGCGCCATGCAGACCTCTGGAAGCTGGAACATTTCGGCAGAAGCCGGCTGTTCGAAAGCATCACACAGAATAGCAAGGCCATCTCCGCCAATTCCCAATACATTGCCCAGGCCGTGAGATCCGTGATCCTGATTCTGATGATCCTGGTCTATATTGCCACCATTTCAATGGTCGCCTTCCTGCTTTTGTCCGGAATGATAACGGCCGCATCCTTGTTTTATTACCGCCTGGGAAAGACCCTGGAACAGACTTGCAGCGCCAAGGGGGACCATGAAGCCCGGTTGTTTGACTACGTCTCAGACCTCTTTGACGGGTTCAAGGAACAGCGGCTGTGCAGCGTTCGCAGCCAGGCCATCGGCCAGGGGTTCGCGGCCCAGTCCCTTGAGACGGCCAAGGCCTGCAGCAGTGTGCACCAGCACACCTGGCAGCAATTCGTCTTCGGAGAAACCACCTTTAACGTCATGCTTGGGGTGGTGCTCTTTATCGTCCCCCTCTACGCGCCCACGGTCAGCAGCAATCTGGTTAAAATTTCAGCAGGCATTCTCTTTTTGGGATCGCCGATTTTCGGCCTGATGCAGTCCCTGGCCGTGCTGCGTGCCACTGAAGCCGCCGCAGGGCGTATGCTGGTGTTGGAGGAGGAACTGGCCGCACTCGAGGAAAAAGGCAGTGCTGGTCCTTTGGAACCCCTGTCCGCCAATTTTTCAGACATTCGGATGCAAGGCCTTGAATTCACATTTCCGGCCCCGCCGGGGGAGCCACCCTTTACCATCGGTCCCATGGATGTCTGTATCAGAAGGGGGGAAACAGTGTTCATCAGCGGGGGCAACGGTGCCGGAAAATCCACCTTTATCAAGCTGCTCACCGGCCTCTATCAACCCGGGCGGGGTAAATTATCCATGGACGGCCTGCCCATCACACCGGCCCGCCTGGCAGGCTTTCGCGGTTTAATTGCACCGGTTTTCTCAGATTTTCATCTTTTCTCCCGGCTCTACGGCCTTACAGATGATGACCTGGCAGAAGCAGACCGCCTGATGGCGTGGATGGAGATGGCAGATGTCTCTGATATCCGGGATCAGACCTTCACCCGCACAGACCTGTCAACCGGGCAGAGAAAACGGCTTGCCCTGGTGGCGGCCCTGCTTGAAAATAAACCCATCCTGATTCTGGATGAATGGGCAGCAGATCAGGACGCCCGGTTCAGAAAAAAATTCTATCGGGAAATCCTGCCCGCCCTTTCGGAAAAGGGGCTCACCATCATTGCCGTGACCCACGACGACCGTTATTATGATGCGGCGGACCGCCGGTTTCATCTTGATGAAGGCAAATTGACGGAAGTCGCCCACCATAGAAAGAAAAAGGGGAGTAAGGAAACGGGAAATTCCGTGATTGAGCCGGGGAGAAACGATGAAACTTTTTAGACTGCTGGTCCGCGAAATTCCGGGTAATTTTAACGCCACCCTGGCCATGAACGCCCTGATTCCGATTTCCACCCTCGTGTTCGTGGCCCTTATTTCCAGTGTGTCCCAGACCACAGCCACCCAGGGGGTCAGCCCGCGGCTGATGTTCATGTTCGTCATCAGTATCACCGTGTTCCATATCACCCACACCCACACATTGGTGACAGCCTCCCGGGATGCAGAACAGCTGATTCACCGGCTTCGCACCCGCTTGTTTGACCTTGTCCGGCAGACAGATCTGATCACCATTGAAAAAATCGGTCATGCCAGTCTGCAGGGGGTCCTGACCCAGGATACCCAGGTCCTTTCCCAGGTGCTTCCCATACTGGTCATCGGCCTTCAGCAATCGCTGATGCTGGTCTTTCTTGCAGTGTATCTGGCCTGGCTCTCCCCCCTGGCCTGTGTCCTGGCCTTTGGCCTTGCCGGCATTGCCGTGGCCCTGCATTTTGCCAGGGTAAAGACCATTCGTCTTTTGATGCGGCGGGCGGACACAGCAGAACGCACTGTATTCAAAGGGCTTTCAGAATTTATAAAAGGCTTTAAGGAGATCCGGATGAGCGGTCCCAGGGCAGAGGGCGTGGTGGCTCACCTGGCCGGCGCATCCAAGGATGCCGGGGAGAGCAATGTGCAGCTGAAACTGAAATGGGGACGCAACTATGCCGCCACCGAAGCGCTGCTCTATTCCCTGGCCGGACTGATCGTCTTTGTCGTACCGGTCTTTGCCCCGGATTTCCACAAGGTGGTGATGCCTGCCACTATTGTGGTGCTCTTTATTTCAGGACCCGTGTGTACGGTTGCCTTTGCCACCCCCATGGTGACCCAGGCGGAGCTGGCCCTGGAACATATCGCATCCATGGAAGACCGCCTGGCAGCGGCAGCCGCTGACACCGCCCCCCAAACCCGGGGCGCGCTGGAAGAAGGGCTTGGGTCCATCGGCCTGAGCCAGGTAGCCCACGCCTATCGTGATGACCAGGGAGGGCCTTTGTTTGCAGCCGGCCCTTTGGATGCACAATTCAAGGCCGGTCGGATCACCTTTATCACCGGCGGCAACGGATCAGGAAAATCCACCCTGCTCCGCCTGATAACAGGTCTTATCCCGGCTGATTCGGGGCAGATTCTTGTCAACGGCTCCCCCCTGGGCATTGAACAGCTTCAAAGTTACCGGGACAAAATTTCCGCCGTTTTCAGTGACTTCCATCTGTCGAGCCGGATTTACTGCATCAACGACCACACCCCCGGAAGGATTGATGCACTGCTCAACCAGCTGGACATTTCCACCAAGGTAAGGGTGGAGAACAATGCCTTCAGCACCACGGACCTGTCCACAGGACAGCGCAAAAGACTGGCGCTCATGGTGGCGGAACTTGAAGACAAACCCGTGATCATACTGGACGAGTGGGCTGCTGATCAGGATCCCCACTTCCGGCGCATCTTTTATGAGAAACTGCTGCCGGACCTGAAGGACCGCGGAAAGATCATCATCTGCGTCACCCATGATGACAGATGGTTTCACATGGCAGACCAGATATACCACATGGAAGAGGGCAGGATGAAGATCACCGGAACTCCGTCCCGGAACACGGGACAAAACACCTTATGAGAACTTAATCGGGACTATCAGATGGCTTTGCAAACACTCAAGAAAAAAATCACCACCCTGTGGGATAAGCATACCATAGGCATCACTGTTTCCCTGCTGATCCTTGCGTTCCTGATTGCATTTTTCTGGAACAGTATTGTGATCTCAATCTATCCGGGGCAGCAGGGGGTCCGGTGGTCCAGGTTCACGGGTACCCAGATCAACGAAATCAACAGGGAAGGCTTGCATCTCATCTGGCCCTGGGATGTCATGTACACATACAATACCCGTGTGCAGACATCGAACAGCAGCCTGCAGATTCTGACCACCGAGGGGTTGACCATCACCGTGGATTACGCCTTCAGATTCTATCCCATCAGGGACGGGATCCCCACCATCCACAAAACCCTGGGGGAAAACTATGCACAAACCTTTGTGGATCCGGAGGTCAAGGCCGCATCCATGTCCGTAATCGGGAATTATCCCCCGGAGCAGCTCTACAGAATTTCCACCCTGGTGATCCAGGCATCCATAAAATATTATTTAAATAAAAAGATGCTCGCCCGCAATATTGTGCTGGAAGACTATCTGATCAAACGCATCATACTCCCGGAACCGGTTGCTGCCTCCATCGAAAGGAAGATGGTCTCCGACCAGCTCAGCCAGGAGTATGATTACAGACTGTCCATTGAAAAAAAGGAGAGGAGACGCAAGTCCATAGAAGCCCAGGGGATCAAGTCCTTTGAAACCATTGCAGGCATCCCCATCCTCAAGTGGAAGGGCCTTGAGGTCACCCAGGAACTGGCCAAATCCCCCAACTCAAAAATTATTATCATGGGCAATGGCGACAAGGGGCTGCCCCTGCTGCTCAATGCTGACGGGAAACCATGATATGAAGCGGCATACCGGAACAAAACACTGTGTCGCCATCGTCTTCCTGGTCTGGGTGATGATGCTCCTGCCGGGGGGGCGTTTACAGGCCGGAGAACTGAAAAAAATCAACTTCATGCCCATGTGGCTTCCCCAACCCCAGTTCGCAGGGTTTTACGTGGCCAGGGAAACAGGGATTTATGAAAAGTACGGACTGGATGTCACGATCCAGGACTGGGGCTACAATGAGGATGTGCTCACCGATTTGGTGCAGGAAAAGAGCGACCTGGGCATCATGAACCTGTTGACTGCCCTTGAGAAGAAGGCATCTGGGGAAGATATCGTGAATGTGGGTCAGGTATTCCAGAGAAGTGCCATTGAATTTGTGGCCCGTAAAACCTCAGGCATCAACACGCCCCGGGATTTTAACGGCAGAAAAATCGCTGTATGGAGAACTGTGCTCCGGGCCCAGACCCTGGGGTTTATCAAAACCCGGAACATCAGCGCGGAGATCTATTCGGTGGATGAGGGGATAAGTTTTTTTCTGAAAAAAGCTGTGGATATCATTTCGGTCATGCACTACAATGAGTACCACACCCTGATCAACCACGGTATTGATTCTGATGAACTCACCCTGTTCCGGCTCAAGGATTTTGATATGGATTTCCCTGAAGACGGGATTTACTGCCTGGCCCGGACCTATCAGGCCGACCCGGCGCTTGTCCGGCGCTTCGTTAAAGCCTCCATGGAAGGCTGGGAATACGCAGTGGCCCACCCCGGTGAAGCCATCGGCCTCATCAGCAGGATACTCCTGAAGAAAAACCTAATCTGCAATCCTGTCCACCTGCAATGGATGATGGACGCCATGCCGGAGATGATACGCCCAAAAGATCCGGACAGTCCTGGCGGTCATCTGGCCAGATCCGATTTTGACAAGGCAGTGGATTTTCTGCTCAAGACCCAAGAGATCCCCCGGAAGGTGAGTTACGATGCGTTCTATGTCAACCGCTGATAACACCCCCCAGAAACCTCAATCCAACCTGGGAAAACGTTTTCTCACAAGGGTTGATGTAATTCTTGCAATTGGTATTTTCATCATTGCCGTGGCATTTACCGCCACCAGCATCATGAAACGGACCGGTAATCCAGACACCATAACCATGTCCGGGAGCCAGATCCGGCAGATGCTGAAAAAAGATACGGACCGGATTGATCTTTTTGTAAAGTCCATCCAGAAAATTCCCAGGGAAGTTGCGACAATCCTTGAGCTACAGCGACTCCGGACAGAAGAGATTAAAATCGTTCTGGAAGCCATCATGCTGAACAGTTCGGAAATTTTCGGCACATCCGTGGCATTTGCCCCCGGTCTATCATGGGAAAAGAGCCTCTCCTGGCCATTGTACGCCTGCAAAAAGGACGGCAAGATCAGGTTCAGTGTCCTGGATCAACCCGGATATGACTATTTCAACAAAGACTGGTATCTGTTGCCGAAAATACTTAACCGGCCGGTGTGGGTGGATCCCTATTTTGATGAAGGCGGCGGCGGGGTCTTTATGACCACCTATGCCGTACCCTTCTCCTTTTTTGACGGTGTTGCAGGCGCCTTTACCGGGGTGGTGACCGTGGATGTATCCATTGACTGGCTGACCCGCTTTTTCAATACAGGGAAAAAACTGCCCAACAACGGGTTTGTCATGCTGCTTTCGGAAGACGGCACTGTGATCAGCGCTCCCCGGGAAGAGTGGGAGGTTAACCACACCCTGTTTTCTTTGGCGGTCTTTTTGAAGCTGCCTGAATTACGCAGGGTCGGACGTGATCTCCAGAAGGGCAAGTCCGGTACGGCCAAGGTGATATCACCTGCTACCGGGGAAACCGTAAAAATATTTTATGCGGCAGTGCCTGCCAATCACTGGGGTATCCTGTATATTATTCCTGAAAAAAAACAGAATAGCCTCCCTGGAAATAAGGACGGATGACCAGATTTTAACTTAAAAAGGAAATTAACTTATGCCGCCTA
>NZ_JBFXHE010000022.1:11844-25249 GCF_050177295.1 Desulfobacter sp. | reverse complement strand
ATTCCGGGCTGACCAATATCCGGCTGGCCATGGGGGATACCCTGCTGCTCCAGGGGCCCTGGGAAAAATTTCATATCCTTAAAAACCGGCCTGCGCCAAAGTCTTTAATGTTCGCCTCCGAATTGGAAGGCGAAATTCTGCGGCCCCAGAAAGCCATGTTTGCCGTGGGGTGGCTGGCCCTGGCCCTGTTCCAGATTGTTGTCTTGAAAATTCAGCTTTCCGTGGCTTTGATGTCAGGGGCTTTGGGCATGATCATCACAGGCGTTCTCACCATTGACGAAGCCTATCAGTCCGTGGACTGGATGACGGTTTTTCTTCTGGCAGGACTTATCCCATTGGGTATTGCCTTTGAAAAGACCGGCACGGCCGGGTTTATTGCCCATACCGTGCTCAACCTGATCGGGACCCCTTCGCCTATTATCCTTTTAGGGGTTGTGGGCATCATGGCATCCTTTTTTACCCTGGTGATCTCCAATGTGGGGGCCACGGTGCTTCTGGTGCCACTATGCATGAATATGGCGGTGATGGCCGGGGCTGATCCGAGAATGGCTGCGCTGGTGGTGGGGCTTTCAGCTTCCAATACCTTTGTGCTGCCCACACACCAGGTCAATGCCCTGATCATGCGCCCGGGCGGCTACAGAACCATTGACTATGCCAAGGCCGGCGCTGTGATGACAGTGCTGTTCCTTACCGTGGAGCTGACTGTAATTTATCTGTTTTATGGTATTTCTTAAGCTTAGATAATAATATATATTCCCCCCGGGCCGATCGGATTCCCTTGTGACCGGTCGGCCCGTTTATTGTCCCAAATTTATTGTAAGGTGATAAAAATTAAACCGGCTATGCCTTGTTTCCCTTTATGAACAACTATATAAATGGCTTATGAGTTTCAGTCTTAGACAAAAAATTTCTTTTCTTTTTCTGGTTTTCATGGTGGTGAACAGCATCATCTGGTTTGTGAACCACTACAGCAATTCCATGGTGTTAAGCACCCTGGTGCTCATTGAAAAAAAACGGGACCTGTTGGATACGGTGCTGGAGGCCCGGCGTTACGAGAAAAATTTTTTTTTAAGAAAGGAAATTAAGGATCTGTCCCAGGCCCTGTCATACATCAGTAAAATTGATGAAAAACAGGCTGTTATTGAAAAAAATTTTTCTGACCTTGTGGCAAAGGAACCCTCTTTTCAGCAGCGCAGCCAGGCCATCAATGCCTACCGCACCAACATGGAAACCCTGTTAGACCTGTATAAAAATGGTACTGTGTCGTCTGAACAGTCTTTGCAGATTCAAAATACAGTGACCCAACTGGGGCGGGAGCTGACCACGGATATCGAACAGGTGGTGAAAACAGAGAAAAAAAAGGTGTTTGAACTGCTGGACCGGTCCAGGCAATACCTGATGCTTTCCCTGTTTTTTTTGTTTATCCTCACGGTGCTGGCCACCATTTTTCTGGTCATCAAGCTTAACCGGCCCTTAAAGGCTATTGAAACCGGCATCAAACACATTGCCAAGGGCGATTATGATAAAATCCCGGCAATAAAAACCGGAGACGAGTTTGAATCGCTGGCCGTAAGCCTGAACTACATGATTGAAGAGCTGGACCGGCGTAAAACCCAGCTCATCCAGGCCGAGAAAATGTCTTCTTTGGGCACGCTTACCTCCGGGGTGGCCCATGAACTGAACAACCCGTTGAATAATATCTCCACCAGTGTCCAGATTATCCAGGAGGAAATTGAAGACCCGGATATTAATTATAAAAAAATGCTTCTGGCCAATGTTGAACAGGAGATTAACCGGTCAAAGGAAATTATCCGGGCCCTGCTTGATTTTTCCAGGCAAAGTGATTTCAGTCTTGAACCGGTCCTGTTTAAAAAACTGGTCAACAACACCATGCACCTGATTACAGGGGACATCCCTTCGGATATTGACGTGGAAATCACAGTTCCCGATGATGTTGAAGGAAATATGGATCCCCGGCGCATCCAGCAGGTGTTGCTTAATCTGATTATCAATGCCGTGTTTGCCATGGAGGACCAGGAAGGCGGACATCTGACCATTTCAGCGTTCAAGGACAGTCAGGCACACACCTTTGTTTTTACGGTTCAGGATACGGGCAAGGGGATAAAGGAAGAACATCTGGCCAGAATTTTTGATCCTTTTTTCACCACCCGGGAGGTGGGAAAGGGATCGGGCCTGGGACTTTCCATTATCCATGGCATCATTGAGCAGCACGGCGGGACAATCAGCGTGGATTCCAGCCCGGGCCAGGGTACACGATTTACCGTCAGCCTGCCGGATTGACATTGTCTACATCAGGAGAAACATGCAGGAACACATTCTTATTATCGAAGATGAGCAGATCGCCCTTAAAAATCTTGAGCACATTCTTGTTAAGGATGGATACAAGGTTACGGCCCTGGACAGCGGAATCAAGGGGCTGAACCTTATCAAGACCAAGGCCTTTGATCTGATTATCACCGATTACAAGATGAAGAAAATCGACGGCATGCAGATCCTTGAACACACCCGGGAACTGCAGCCCCACACCGAAGTCATCATGATCACCGGCTACGCCACTGTGGACAATGCAGTGATCGCCATGAAAGAGGGAGCCTATCATTATATCGCAAAGCCCTACAAAATAGACGAGGTCCGGCAGATCATCAAACAGGCCCTTCTCAAGCGGTCCCTTCAAATGGAAAATCAGTCGCTTAGAAAGCAACTTAACCAGAAGGCAAAGCTGCCTGAAATCATCGGTAACAGTCCGCCCATGCGCCAGGTGAAAAAAACCATTGCCCAGGTGGCCCAGACCGATATCTCCGTGTTGGTTTTAGGGGAAAGCGGTACAGGTAAAGAACTTGTGGCAAGGGCAATTCACAGCCTTTCCAGCCGGAAAAACCATGAAATGGTGGCCTTTAACTGCGGTTCGTTTTCAGAGGATCTCATGGCCAATGAGCTTTTCGGCCACGAAAAAGAGGCTTTCACCGGTGCCATGAAAACCAAAAAAGGCCTGTTTGAATTTGCCGACCAGGGCACGGTGTTTTTTGATGAAATCGGGGATATGCCGCCCTCCATGCAGGTCAAGATCCTGCGCGTGATCCAGGAAAAAGAGATCATGCGGGTGGGCAGCACCCAGACCGTGGGCGTGGATTTAAGGTTCATTGCCGCCACCCACCGGGACCTGCGCCACGAGGTGGACCAGGGCCATTTCCGCCAGGATCTTTATTTCCGGCTCAACGTGGCATCCATCATTTTGCCTGCCCTGGCAGACAGAAAAGAAGACATTCCCTTGCTGGCTTATCATTTTCTGGCAAAGAAAAACCGGGATATGGGAAAAACCATCAAGGAAATTGACCGGACCACCATGAATTTTCTTGTCAATTATACCTGGCCGGGAAATGTGCGGGAACTTGAAAACATCATTGAACGGGCTGTGGCCATGGAAAACAGCGACGTGATATATCCCGAGGCTTTGCCCGACCACCTCACCCAGCTGGCCATTGAAACCTACCGCACAGCCCCGGAAGGCAAAATTCCCACCATGAAAGAGCAGGAAAAACGGTATATCCAGTGGGTGCTGGAACAGACCAACTGGAACAAAACCCGGGCCGCTGAAATCATGGAGATCGACCGGGTCTCTTTGTGGCGCAAGATCAAAACCTTTAAGCTGGAATAATTCCGGTTGGCCCATATACAACCGCTGTCCGGTTGACTTTGTCGGCGGAACTGCGCAATCGCTTAAAGAATTCCACGAAGCAAAAAAATTTTTCCAGGAAGGATTAACTATCGCCCGAAAATTGTCCAACGAGTTCTCCGGGCTGGAAGCCTACCAAAGCCTTGAATCCGATTTCATATCGCAATTGAAAGCCATTGAGGAGGATTTCTGAAACTATCTGCCAGGCAACAGTATTGGATTTGTCAATGCAGATGAAAGGCACTGGCAGTAAAGTCATTTTGCTGACGGCATTGACCCGGGCCATGAAAATATGGCATTTGTGATCTAAGAGCTTGTTTGGTAATTGATGAATCGGCTGCAATCTCATGAAAATGGCCCCAATTCTCCCAAATTTTATGTCAATAGTCCGGCTATTAACATAAAATTTGAAAAAATTGGTTCTCATTTTCATGAGATTTCGCTTCGATTCCCTAATTACCAAACAAGCTCTAAAGGAAGGTGAATTTGAAAATATCCGATTACATATCCATCCCGGATGCCAGTATTGAATTTTACCCCATCCGGTCCCGGGGACCCGGGGGGCAGAATGTGAACAAAGTGTCTTCGGGTGTTCATATCCGTTTTGATATCCATGCCTCGGATCTTTCGGATGAAATCAAGGCTAAGCTTTTGTCCCTTAACGACAGGCGCATTACCCGGCAGGGGATTATTGTAATCAAGGCCATGACCTTTAGAAGCGCTGCAAAAAATCGTGAAAACGGATTGGAACGGCTTGCAGAAGTGATCAGAAGTGCTGTCCGGCCTGTGAAAAAAAGAAAGCCCACCCGGCCCACCCGGGCCTCAAAGGACAGGCGCCTTGATTTGAAAAACAGGCGCAGCAGGGTTAAGGCATTAAGGCAGATTACAGGAAAGGATGAATGGTAGAATCAGACGGAGTAGCAATTCGTCGGCCAATTCTGGCTGTCCAGGATCTGAAAAAATATTTTCCGGTCACCTCGGGTGTTTTCCTGCGCCGGACTGGAAATGTTCATGCGGTGGATGATGTCAGTTTCTCGGTTTTCAAGGGAGAAACCCTTGGTATCGTGGGAGAATCCGG
This sequence comes from Desulfobacter sp., assembly GCF_050177295.1. Lineage (NCBI taxonomy): Bacteria > Pseudomonadati > Thermodesulfobacteriota > Desulfobacteria > Desulfobacterales > Desulfobacteraceae > Desulfobacter > Desulfobacter sp. The sequence continues at coordinate 20,477 of NZ_JBFXHE010000022.1, read as the reverse complement.
GTGCGGAAAAACCACGTTGGGCCGGTGCATCATGGGATTGTATCCCTTGACCCGGGGCTGCATTCTGCTGGATGGAAAACCATTGTCTGGCATGACCCGGAAAATGCGTAAAGCGTTTTCAACCCGGGTGCAGATGATTTTCCAGGACCCTTTTGACTCCTTGAACCCCAGGCAGACCGTGCGTCAGATCCTGGAAGAAAAGTTTCGCATTCACGGGGTGTCCCGACAGAAAACAGCCATGCAGATTGAGCTATTACTGGATCAGGTGGGCCTTGATCCCGGTGCTTTGACCAAATATCCCCATGCGTTTTCAGGGGGGCAGCGCCAGCGTATCGGTATTGCCCGGGCCATCAGCATGACCCCGCAGATCGTTATCTGCGACGAACCGGTTTCTGCTCTGGATGTTTCGATTCAGTCCAAGATTTTGAATCTGTTGCTGGATCTGCAGTCTGCAATGGGCCTGACCTACCTGTTCATTTCCCACGATCTGTCCGTGGTCCGCCACATGTCCGACCGCATCATTGTCATGTATCTGGGCCGGATCATGGAAATTGCTGATGCCCAAAACTTATACAGCCATCCGGGCCATCCCTATACAAAGGCATTGCTGGAGGCTGTACCCGTAGCTGATCCGGATCATCCTTCAAACAGAACCCCGCTTAAAGGCGAAATTCCCTCGGCTGAACATCCGCCCCCGGGATGCAGGTTCTCTTCCCGCTGTCCTGTGGCCCGTTCCCTGTGTTTTGAAAAGGAACCCATGCTTTCAGCTCATTTTAATGACCCGGGGCACCTGGCAGCCTGTCATTTTCCCCTATCCGATTAGCCAGTTTTTTTCCGGGTCCTTTATTAAGCATTCCATATTTTACCATGAAGGACATGAAGAGCATGAAGAATATATACCGAAAAAGAAATTTTCATGTCCTTCATGATTTTTATGGTTTTAATGGCGCAGGTAACGGTTTGAGGGGGTTGCGAAAAAACAGGCATAATGCTAAAAGTTTCCAAAACTTAAGGAAACGGTCCGGCATTTTTTTTCTTCCCTTTTTTTAAAAAAAAGTGAAGGGAAAATTTTTAAAATAAATTAATATACCGGTCCGTGGCAGTGAGTAACAATGGGAATATAAAATGAGCAGTATCGCAAATATTGGGCATGGCATAAAAGCGTTCAATGGCTTTTTAATGGGACTTTCAAGGACCTTGTCTTTTGGGGCTATATTGCTTATGGCCACAGGTATTGAAATTGCCGTTTTAATTGGATCCGGGTGTACGGATCAAAAAAAGGCCGAAGAGAAAGGCATTATCATCAAAGCCGGCACCGTGGAAATCAGCCGGGCCGACTTTGCCCGGGAACTGGAGGTCAAGCAGGCCAACTACCCCTATGATATAAAAGACAGGCCTGATGAATACAATGCCATGGTTATGGATCTTGTTTCTGATGTGTCTGATGAGGCTGTACTGCTGGCCGCAGCCGCAGCCAAGGGGATTGATGTCAGCACCAAGGAACTTGACTTGGCCGTCGCCGACTTTAAGAAAGACTATCCCGAAGACAGCTTTGACCAGATGCTCCTTGAAAGGGCCATATCATATCCTGTCTGGAAAAAGAGATTAAAAAAGGATATGGTCATCCGGAAATTAATCATGCAGGATCTGGTGGCGTCCCAGGAAATTCATCCCGAGGACATGATTGCCTTTTATGACCGCTTTGCAGGACAGACCGGCGCCCAGGATAATAATTCAAAAATGATGGATGAAAAAGATCTGGTGCTCAGGCTGCGGATGGAAAAAAGCCAGGACGTCTTTGGAGAATGGCTGCAGGGCTTACAGGACAGCTATCCTGTGCACATTGACAGGCTGGTGTTAAATTCCTTTTTAATGAACCCTGAAAAGCAATAACAGCCATGGGCTGACCTGGCCTTTCGACACCCAGGCCCACCCCCCAACAAAACATTAAAGTAATCTATCAACGTGGGACGTTACATATAAAGGTGGATATATGGAAAAAAAACGAGACACAATTTTAATAGTTTTTATGCTTGCATTTTTCTGGGCGGGAAGTTGCCTGGCCCAGGAGGTAGTTAACCGGATCGTCGCCATTGTAAATGACGATATTGTCACCCTGTCCCAGCTTGAGATGGCAGCGGCCCCGTACCGGAAAAATGTTGAGGAATCCCAGGAGTCATTGGCCCGGAAAAAAGAGATAATGGCACAAATGTACACCCAGGTTCTCAATCAACTGGTGGAAAGCAGCCTGGTGGTTCAGGAAGCCAAACGAATGGGCATTGCGGTGGATGACACTGATGTGGATAATGCCGTGGAAAATTTTAAAAAAGAGCACAATCTTGACCAGGAAAGGATGGAACTTGGCCTGGCGGCCCAGGGCATCACCCTTGGGCAATACCGTGAAAGAATCCGGGAGCAGATTCTCCAGAGCATGATCGTTGCAAGGGCAGTCCGTTCCAAGATCGTTGTCACGGATAAGGAGATAAAAGCGTATTACGACAGCCATGATCAGGAATTCAAGACCAGGAAAAAATATCATTTGAAAAATATCATCCTAAGGGATTCAAAGGATCTTTCCACGGTCCGGGAAAAATTGGAAAACAAGGTTGATTTTTCACAAGTTGCCAAGGAGTATTCCATCGGTTCCAATGCCTCTTCCGGTGGTGAACTCGGTGAGTTTGACATATCAAGCTTCAGCGATGAGATCAAAAAGGCGCTCGGGGGGGTTGGCAAGGGCCAATGCACCAAGCCCGTTGATATGGGGGATTCTTTCCAGATCCTTTATGTGGCGGATATCATTTCACAGGAGCAGGGCCCTGTCCGGGAAGAGGTGGAAAAACAGATCCAGGATATTCTGTACCGGGAACACGGGGAAGCCCAGTTCAAAAAGTGGATGGAAAATCTTAAAAACAGCGCACATATTAAAAAAATGCTTTAGTCCTTTCGAAACTGTCTGCCCAAAGGAAATTTACCCATGCAAAAAGAGCAAATCCAGATACTTGAGACCAGCATTACAAGATTGTTACGCCGGGGGGCCAACAAGCAGCTGCTCAATATCATAAAAAAAACCCACATGGCAGACCTGTCCATTATTTTTGAGAATATGACCCCCCTTAACCGGGAAAAGCTGTTCAATCTGCTGGAAAATCCCGAGGATATCGGCCTGCTGTTTTCCCACCTGTCCGAAAAAACCTTTGTGGAGTGTGTCAAAATCCTGGATTTCGATAAGCTGGTTACGGTTTTTGACCACATGCCCTCGGATGATGCTGCCGAACTGCTCGGGTGTCTGGACGAGGAGCTGTCCGACAAGATTCTGTCCAAAATGAAAAAGGAAGAATCGTACAATGTCGAGCAGATCATGAGCTATGACGAGGATACTGCCGGCAGCCTCATGGTCAAGGATTACGTGGCCCTGGAAGAAGACGTCAAGGCAAAGGAAGTGATCGAAGCACTGCAGAACAAGTATCTGGATGTTGAGATGCCGTTCTACATCTATGTGATAGATAACTATGGCAAGCTTGTGGGGGTCAGTTCCCTTCGCCAGCTTGTGGTGGAGTCCCCGGATAAGCCGCTTAAATCGTTCATGGCCACGGATATTGTATCGGTCAAGCCTTATACGGACCGGAATGTGGTGGCCCGTCTGGTTTCCCGGTATGATTACCTGGCTGTGCCGGTTGTGGACGATGACAACCGGATTATCGGTATTGTCACCGTGGATGACGTCATTGATATTCTGCACGAGACTGCCACCGAAGATATGTTGAAAATGGCTGGTGTGGGTGAAGATTATGTTGAGACCCAGTCCGTTCTCAAAGGCACCCGGATCCGGCTGCCCTGGCTGTTTGCCAGCTGCCTTGGCGGAATCGCCAACTTTTTCATCATCGGCGGGTTTGAATCCACCCTGACACAGCTGACAGGACTTGCCGCTTTTATTCCCATCATCATGGGCATGGGGGGCAACATCGGTACCCAGAGCGCCACCATCGTGGTCCGGGGTATTGCCACGGGCCGGGTAAATATCCGGGATTTTGTCAAGATCATTTCAAGGGAACTTGGCGTGGGCTTTATCCTAGGGGTAACCTATGGCACCTTGATTGCTGTCGTGGCCAAGTTCAGCTTTATGGCCCAGCCCTTTTCCTGGGCATTGTCCGTGGTTGTCGGATGTTCAATTTTGTCTTCCATGACCGTGGCTGCTTTTGTGGGAACCTCGGTGCCTATGATTTTCCATCGGCTTAATATTGATCCTGCCGTGGCCACAGGTCCCTTTGTCACCACCACCATGGACCTTATCAGCGTTTACTGCTATTTCACCATTACAAGAGTGCTGCTTGGTTTCTGACAACAATATGGGCGATTTCAGCACGGACGCCATTTTGCTTCGCAAAATTGAATATGGAGACCATGACCTGATCATCACCTTTCTGACCCGGGATAAAGGAAAGATCAGTGTGATGGCAAAAAACGCAAAAAAGAGCGTGCGCAGGTTTTCAGGTGCCATGGACCTGTTTTCGGTCAATCATATCCAGTGCGCCTTTCCCAAAAAAAACAGGGATGCCATGATCAATCTGTGCCAGACGGTTCTTGAAAACGGGTTTTCCCATATCCGGTATGATGTGGTGAACACGGCCTATGCCTCCTACTGGACGGAAATTGTCACCCAGTGGCTGGAGGAGGGAAAGGCCCAGCCAGATATTTTTGAACTGCTTTTCACGGCCCTTGAAATGGTGGATGACGGTTTTATCCGCACCGAAGTGATCAGCCTGCTGTTTCAGATTCGCTTTATGCGGTTGTCCGGGTTTTCCCCCGGGCTTGACCAGTGCGATGCCTGCCGTACAAATCTGGAGGATGTTCATTTGGCCAGGCTCTGGTTTGATTTCAAAGCCGGGCGGGTTGTCTGCCCGGAATGCAGGGGCAGTGAACGCTTTGCCCGGGAATCTGCCGGATCTTTTGGCGGCAATGCCCGGGGATGCTGGGTGTCCAAGGGTACCCTGAAGCAATTGTCCTGGATCAATACCGTGGAAATGTCACGGGCAGACCGTATCAAGTTCTCTCCCGTTGCCATCCGGGAGGGCGAATCCCTGCTGGAATCCTTTATTCCGTTTTATATCGGGCGAAATTTCAACAGCCTGAAATTTTTACACAAAATGAGATCTGAAATATGAATCTTGCGCCAATACTTGAAAAAAAACAGATACACGTTTGCGTGCCCTGCCGCATTGATTTCGGCGGCACCCTGGATATTTCCACCTTTTACCTGCCCCTGGCAGGTCTTAAACCGGCCACCCTGAACCTGGCCCTTGACATGCGTACCCATGTCTATCTGTCGCCGTGGGACCCGGGCAGGATTAAAATATCTTCCAAGGGGTTTGACACCATTGACCGCAGCCTTGATGACAAAGGATGGGACGGACCCATGGGACTGATGTTCGCAGTTTTCCAGTATTTTAACGCCCATGGGGTGCATCTGCACATTGAATCGGAATCGCCTGTCCGAAGCGCCCTGGGAGGGTCTTCCTGTGCAGCCGTGGCCATGATTGCCGCTGTTTATAGTGCCTTGGAAAAACAGATCAATCCCGAGCATATTGCCTGGCTGGCCCATTATCTGGAAAGCGCTGTGGCAGGGGTATTGTGCGGGGTTCAGGACCAGGCTGCAGCAGCCTTTGGCGGGGTGAATTTGTGGGAATGGACATTCGGGCACAAAAGCCCTGAATTTATACGCTGCCCGGTGTTTGACTCCCATGAAAAAATAGAAAAACTGAATCGTTATCTCCTTGTGGCTTATTGCGGGATTCCCCATGACTCGGGGGATGTCAACGCCCGGTGGGTAAATGAGTTTAAATCAGGCAGGGCATATGATGCATTTGAGCGCATCACCCGTCTTACACGGCAGTTCACCCGTGCCCTGGGCACTTTTTCCTTTAAGGAGGCCGCACAGCTGATGAATCAGGAAACAGCGATTCGTTGTGAAATGACACCGGATGTGCTGGACAATACCGGTATAAGGCTGTGGGAATCTGCAAAGGCCCGAGGCTGCGGGGCCAGATTCACAGGCGCCGGGGGCGGCGGCTGTCTATGGGCCATTGGGGAAGAAACAGATATTGACAAGCTGAAAACGCAGTGGCAGAACATTCTTGATCCCGTTGACGGGGCAATGGTGCTGGATACAGCCATAGATAATAGGGGGATTTTTGTACATCAATGAAAGGAGACAATATAAATGGCAGGATATGATCCCGAACAGGATAAAAAAATAGCGGAGTGGAAAAATGAGGAAACCGGACTGATCATCTCCATCATGCAGTATGGTCAGGGCGAACCCAAACTTCAGATCGGTCCCAGAATTCTGAAGAAAAAAGACGGCTCGGACCGGGCGCCCATGAAGGCGGGCCGGCTCTCCGTGGAAGATGTCATGTGGCTGTATGACATTATTGATGAGGTAAAAGATGAGCTATCCGGCATGGTCGGGCCTGAATAGCCCCTCAATTGTTCCGCCGCTAGGGGAAAGAAAGGCAGGACGCGTGGGACCGGCCGCATTGATGGTCAGTGCGGACCCGGACATGGGACTGATCCGCCAGGGGTTTGGCACGTGGCAGTCCCGCGCTTTTTTCAACAGCAGCCTGCTGGTCAAAGAAGATGACCCTTTGGGAATGAGTGTGACAGGTCCCTACATCGGGGCGCCCTATGGGGTGATGCTGCTGGAGTCGTTGATTGCAAAGGGGGCCCAGTCTGTTATTGTCCTTGGCTGGTGTGGCGGCCTTTGTCCGGATCTTGCCCCGGGGGATCTGGTGGTGGTGGAAAATGCCCTGGCAGATGAGGGGACTTCCCGGCATTACATGGATCTGCGGGAAGATCTGCCGGCGGTCGCTGCCGATACCCGTCTTACCGCAACGCTTGCACAAGCACTTGGAACGGCCGGGCTTGACGCCCATACCCATGCCACCATCTGGACCACGGATGCCATTTACCGGGAAACGTCTGAAAAGGTAGACTGGTACAAGGATAAAGGGGCATGTGCCGTGGACATGGAGTGCTCAGCCCTGTTTGCGGCAGCTGCGTTCAGGAATATCCCCATAGCGGCGCTGCTTGTGGTGTCTGACAGTCTTGCCCGGGCAGACGGCATCTGGGACCCGGGTTTTGACAAAAAAAGGTTTAAAATCATGCGTAAACAGGCCTGTGGCGTTGCCATGGAACTGACAGGAACACTTGTCCATGGATTTTGATGCCTGCCGGATTGAGGCGGAAAAGCTGCGCCGGGAACTGACCGAACACAGTTACCGCTATCATGTGCTGGATGATCCTGTCATTGATGACCAGACCTATGACATGATGCTGCGCCGCCTCATTGACATTGAAACCCGGTTTCCCGGGCTTGTCACCAATGATTCCCCCACCCGCCGCATCGGGGCCCCGCCCTTAACCGCCTTTGACACGGCCCCCCACTCGGTTCCCATGCTCAGTCTGGACAATGCCTTTAATGATCAGGAGATCCTGGATTTCCATGCCCGGTGCCTGAAAATTTCCGGGGCTCATGCCCTGGCCTATACAGCAGAACCCAAGCTGGACGGCCTGGCTGTGGAACTGTGCTATGAAAACGGGGTCCTGGTTCTGGCCACCACCCGGGGGGACGGATATACCGGCGAGGTGATCACGGACAATATCAGGACCATCAGATCCGTGCCCCTGGGCCTGATGGATAATAAAACCCCTGTGCCGGATTTCATTGAAGTGCGCGGGGAGGTGATCATCCGGCATAAAGATTTTGAAATGCTGAACCAGCACCGCCTGGATAAAGGAGAACCGGTTTTTGCAAATCCCCGCAATGCTGCCGCAGGTTCCCTGCGCCAGCTGGATTCAAAAATTACAGCCCAGCGGCCTTTGACTCTGTTTGTCTATGGCGTGGGTGTGGTGCATGGACGTTCTTTTTCCACCCAGGCCCAGATGCTTGAATCGCTTTCGGATCTTGGATTCCCGGTGAATCCGCTGATCAAAAAAAGTATTTCAATCCGGCAGGTGCTGGACAATTTTAAGCAATTGGAAAGCCTTCGTCCTGAACTGGCCTATGACATTGACGGCATGGTGATCAAGGTGGATGATATTTTAATCCAGCAGGCCCTGGGCCAAAAGATTAAAAGTCCCAGATGGGCCATTGCCTATAAATTCCCTGCCATGGAAAAGACCAGCAAAATACTGAATATCACGGTGCAGGTGGGCCGCACCGGAACCCTGACCCCTGTGGCGGAACTTGTGCCGGTGAACATCGGCGGTGTTACGGTTTCCAGGGCCACCCTGCATAATGCCGATGAAATTGAACGAAAAGATATCCGCATCAATGATACGGCATTGATCACCAGGGCAGGGGACGTGATTCCCAAGGTGGTGAAAATTGTCCCCGGGGCCCGGACCGGGGAAGAGCGGGTATTTGTCATGCCCGGCACCTGTCCGGTATGCGGTTCCAGGGTAAGACGCCTTGACGGGGAAGCTGCCGTTAAATGCATCAATGCCGGGTGCAGCGCCCAGATCAAGGAGCGCATCCGCCATTTTGTATCCAAAAAAGCCTTTGACATGGACGGGCTTGGCAAAAAACTGGTGGAGCAGCTTGTGGACGAAAAACTTGTAAACTGCTTTGCCGATCT